>JBBQRS010000136.1:0-10994 GCA_038214535.1 Anaerolineae bacterium | reverse complement strand
CACCGGGTCTACGTCCGTCGAGCGGTTGACGCTGCGTACCACGGCCTGCACGATGGCCTCGTTGGGCCGCAGCGACGGCTGCCCGACGTTCAGCGTCAGGGACTTCTCCGAGGTGCCTCCGTCTTGCGCGATCGCGCTGATCGTATAGGTCGCGTTGCTTTCAGGGCAAACGCGCAGCGAATCTACGCCGTTCACGCCTCTGTCAGTGGCGCCGTCGTCCAGATATACGGCCTGCACGTTGTTCACCGACCAGTGAATTGTCGTGCAAGTTCCGGGGTTGAGCGTGTACTGCTCGGACCAGAGGCGGATGAGCACCTGGCCGGCCGGCACGACGGAGATAGTCAGGGTGCGGGTCGTCACGTTCCCATTGGCGTCTTCCACGCGCAGTTCGTAGAGGGTGGTTTGCGTCGGGCAGACTTGCCGGGCCGATTCACCGGGCACGCCTTCGCCGTTCAAGTAGACGGCGCGCACGTTGGTGGCCTTCCAGCGCAGCGTCGTACACGATCCCTGCGCCACCTCGTACTGATCGGCGCTGAACTCGAAGGGCGTCTGCGTCCCCGACTCGACCCGGATTGTGACCGTCCAGCTTTGCGACTTATCGCCTTTGACCGCCCTTAAGGTATAGGTCGTCGTCGCGTCGAGGCACACCCGCTGCGACTGATTGCCCGTCACGCCCACGCCGTTCAGATAGACTTCATCCACGTCTTCGATGTTCCAGTGCAGCGTGGTGCAGCCGCCGGGCGATACGGCATAGACGTCGGCCCAGAAGATGCTGGCCCAATCGGGACGCGACGGCGTGGGGGTGATCGCCACGACCTGTACAGTCGGCGTGAGGGTCGTCGTGGGCGTCACCGTAGGAAAGGCGGGTTGTGGGCGACGCGTTGGCACGGCGGGCGGCGTATCGGTCGGGGTCGGGGTTGCGCCGGCATTCAGGTCGGTGATCAGTCCGCCCTCTGTCGTGCCGGGCGCGGGCGGCGGCGTCTGCGTGCCGGGCATCGCCAGCGTCACCGTGACTGCATTGCTGGCCGGTTCCCATTGGTCGCCTACCTGCGCTTCGAGGAGGATGCGATACTCGCCCACCCCCCCTTGCGCGAGGATCGGCTCCAGTGGCAGCGCGATATCGTCCGCGTCCGGCTGGCTCAGCGTGGCCCCATTGAGCTGCACGTGCCAGCGCAGCGGTAGTCGCCCCTCGTTGACCAGCGCGGGCCGCACTACTTCGGAACCGACGATCTTGATCGGGAAGAACTGCACCTGCTCGACGGCGGTGCTGCCCTGACGGGTGGGCGCTGCCGAATCCTCGACGGTCAGGATCGCGTAGTAACGCGCCGCTGAACCGGGCGGCACGTCCACTGCGCCGGGCGGCACTGTGAACGCATACTCGAAATCCACGACGCCCTGCGCCGAAGCCGGGTCGGGCTGGAACAGCAGCGGCGATTCGGTCACCGTCTCATCCAGCGATTCATTGCCGGTGACCTGGCCTGCGCCGCCCGAACTGTCGCGCTTCAGGGTCAGGCGCGCCGGTACCAGCCCATCCACGATCCGGGGCGGGCTCGTGTAGCGATATTGCCCCGTGACGCTGATCGGAACCGAGGCGGTCAGGGTTTGCGTGACCGGCGAGGTCAACGTCAGTTGCGCCGACCCGGGCCGCCACCGGCCTTGCACCGAATAGAGCGCGGGGACGTTACTGCCGAACTGGATATCGCCATCGCCAACGCGCCCGCCAACCCGCTCCCAATTACGGCCGTTCCAGCGGTACGCCGACAACTCGTACTCGTCTGCCGTGACCCCTTCCGGCAGCGGCAGCCGGAACGACGCAATGCCGGTCAACTGGCTGTCTTCGACCGTCAACTCATACGCCTCGCCGATGATGCTGCGCGGCAGCGGCGCGGCCGGCGGGTCTTTGACGACGCGCAGGTTTGCCAGGGCGTTCCCGGAGACCGATTGGCGCGGGAAGGCGACCATGGCGCCCTCTTCGAGCGCCACCACCCCGCCATCTTCGGGCCGGATGACGACGCTTGCCTGGTTCGCGGGGAGCGGCCCTTCGGGAAGGACCATCGGCGCGGGCATATCGGCCCCCCCGACGAGCGGGTCGGGCGCGGCGCGGCGGGCGCAGCCCGCCGCGGTCAGGGCGACCAGAAGCAAGACAAACAGCGCAAGTAGACGCCGGCTGCCGGACAACTCAGGCTGTCGTCTCAAAAATCCAGGTGTGATGACCAAACACTCTCGCTTCATAATCTGTTGTGGGCGAAGGTTAGTGCCCGCTCAATGCGCCAAAAAGCAGGATCGCCAGCACCCCCAGCGCCGCTGCCACATCGAGCCAGCGCCGCGTCCGCAGGTTTTCCCACAACACCAGCGTCACGTTGACGGCCGGCAGCGCGATCAGCGCCAGGATGCTTACGCTCATCCACCAGTTGGGGGCCAGGAAATCCTCGGTGCTGAACAACTCGCTTACGGGAATCGTTGTGGTCGAGGCGATGGTCCACTCGGTTGCCCCTACCCCGACCGGGAAGGGCCAGGTGTCGCGCCAGAACACGAAGAGCGCGCCGATCATGATAATCAGGGCCGGAACCGCTATGATACGCGCGGCAGCGCGCATCCGCAAACTGATGCGCAGCCGCGCGCGGCGCGTAGATTCGGTCGCCGCACTTGCCGTCAACTTGCTCCACGATGTCAGGCCCATTTAGCCGTGTAAACCCTTCCACGCCATTTGCGCCGCCACGATGATCAGCAACACAATCAGCATCTTACGTAGTGTATCTACCGGCAGTTTGCGCCCCAGGCGGGCGCCCATCACCGCGCCGATGAAGACGCCCAGCGCCGTCGGCACGGCGACGAGCGGGTTGATGTCTCCTCGCGAATAATAGACGGTCGCGCTGGCGGCGGCTGTAATCCCCACCATAAAGTTGCTCGTCGCTGTCGCCACGCCCAGTGGAATATCCATCATCGTGTACATCACCGGAACCTTGATGAACCCGCCGCCGGTCCCGGCCAGACCCGAAAACGTGCCGGCCAGCGCTGAAAACGCCAACCCGACCGGCCAGTGCGTCGGCTTGTAGTCCGTACGGAACAGCGCCTCGACGGCGGCCTCCGTTACGGGCGGGCGGGCGCGCCGCGCCTTCGAATAGGTGTAATACGCCGTTGCCAGCACAATCGTCGCGAAAATCAGCGATAGGGTCGCCGGGCTCATCTTGCCGGCCAGAAAACTGGCGATCAACGCGCCGGATGCGCTCGCCAACTCCAGGCGGATCCCCAGGCTGGTGTCGGCGCTGCTGCCTGGCCGGGAAGCGACCGCAACGCCTGCCGATGTGGCAATCACCCCGATCAGGCTCGCGCCTACCGCCACGCGGATCGGCAGCCCGAAAATCAGCGTCAGCGCCGGCACCAGAAAAATGCCGCCGCCCAGCCCCAGCAGCGCGCCCATCGTGCCGGCGGTCATGCCCACCAATACTAACAGCAGCCAGTTCAACAACATGCGCGGCTCACCCCAGGCTGCGGCTCACCCCAGGCTCAGGAAGCGATACCATTCGGAGACGTCAGTCTTGAGTCCCTCGTAGCGCGCCTGCAATGCCTCATAGAGCTTGGCGTTTTCGATGGCGACGGCCACCATCCCGGCCACAGATTGCAGAAACGTGATCCCCACCGGGGTGAAGGGACGCGGTTGCGCCGAGTAGACGCGCATCACCCCCACAATGCTCTCCTTGACGCGCAGCGGCGCGGCCAGCACCGACCGGATGCCTTCAGCCTTCGCCTCGGACGGATACTGAAACGCCGGGTCTTCGGTGACGTCGTAGATCGTGACTGATTCGCCCGCCAGCAAGCGCCGGTCGAGCGGGCTTTGAGAGATACGCACCGGCCCCTTGCTGAGATAGCGTTCGCTTAACCCGTGCGCCGCCACCAGTTCCAGGTTCTTCCCGCTCGGATCCACCAGCCGCACCGACGCCGCCTTGAGCCCCATTTCCAACACCGTCGCCGAGAGCACCTGATCCAACATCGGTTGCAGTTCCAGGCTCGATGTCATGGCCTGTGCGATGCGCACCAACGATGTGTGCAGTCGGGCGTTTTCGATGGCCACCGCCGCCATGTCCGCAATGCCGTGCAGCAGGGTGAGCGTGCTCGGGTCCAGCGCGCATTGCTCAACGCAATAAAGGGTCAGCGAACCGATGGTGCGGTCACGTACTTGCAGCGGCACGGAGAGCAGCCCTCCGCCCGTGACCGGCAATCCTGCGGCCAGCAGTTCTTCGCTGCTCAGATGCACCGTCTCGCCGGCCAGCACCTTTTCGTGAATGCCGCCCGGCGTGATGGCATCGGGCAGGGCGGCCAGGTCCGCCAACGGCACACCGGTGCTGGCGACCGGTTCGAGCGCGGTTGCATCCGGGTTCAGCAGGCGCACGGTCACTTGATCCACGTTCAGGGTATCGCGCACGGCCTGTAAGATGGCCTGAAGGGTGGCGTCAAGCTCCAGGCTGCCGTTGATGGTGTGCGCGACGCGGTAAAATAGCTCCAACATGTGCAGGTCTTGCGTCATGGCGACCTCCGTTCTATGCACAGTCTAAAGCGGCGCGGGGTGCTTGTCAAATCGCTTTGATCCATAGATGTTTATAGTTTGTACAAGCTTTGGCGGAACAGGAACCCACACTACAGTCTAAAAGGCGCAATTCGAGTATAATTTTGGGTAGTAGGTAGTAGGATCGCCTGTGTAGGGCGGCTGGCGTGAGGGGTATCTAGAGCGACCTTGCGGCGTCGCGTGTTGTTGGGATGATTTGAGGGAGTGACCGATGAAATGGTCGTGGCGGATTGGGCAGATTCGTGGAATTGACATAAAAGTCCACATCACGTTTATCTTCGCGCTCATCTGGGGCGCGTCCATCTGGGGGGGCGGCGGTTTGCCGGGCATGGTCTACGGCGTCGTGTTGACCCTGGCCCTGTTTGGGTTCGTGCTGTTACACGAGCTGGGGCATTCGATGATGGCCCTGCGCTATGGTATCGGCGTTGAGGATATCGTCCTCTTGCCCATCGGTGGCGTTGCCCGCTTGAGCAAGATGCCGGAAGAGCCGAAACAAGAGTTGATGGTTGCGCTGGCCGGCCCGGCGGTGAATCTCGCGCTGATGCTGGTGGCTGCGCCGGTCGTGGTTGCGGCGCTCGCCGCGCAGGCGATTAGCGGCGCGGCGGTCGGGCTACCCGAAATGACCCGCCCCGGCCTGGTGAACTTCGCCTGGTTTATCGTGGCGATTAACCTGTCGCTGTTGATCTTCAACATGATTCCCGCCTTCCCGATGGACGGGGGGCGCGTATTGCGGGCCTTCCTCGCAATGAAGTTGCGCTATGGGCGGGCCACCCAGATCGCCGCGATGGTGGGCAAGGTTTTCGCCATCCTGTTCGGCATCTTCGCCATGCTGTCCGGCAACATCTCGCTGGCGCTGGTAGCGTTCTTCGTCTTCATGGCGGCCGGGGCAGAAAATCAGGAAGTCGCCGTGCGTGAGCAACTTCGCGACGTCACCGTGAAAGAGGTGCTCGACCGCGGCGCGCCGGTGCTGGCGGCCGGCCTGCCCGGCTACGTCGCCTTCGAGCGATTGGTGCATTCTCCCTACCGTGCGCTGGCTGTGATGGACGATGCAGGCGAATATGCCGGCATCGTCACCCGTAGCGGGCTGCAAAGACTCTGGTCGAACGGCGTGCGTGGCGACCTGCGCGGCTATGTCGAGCCGGCTGGCTTGCGACTCGAAGGCGATCTCTCGCTGAATGACGCCCGGATACTGATGGGCGACTCCAAATCGGCGGTCGCGCCCGTGTTCACCGATGGCCGCTACCTCGGCCTGCTGGACATCGAAACCATCGGTCGGATCGTCGCCATGCGACGCCAGGGCTTCTTGCGAGATCCCCGTGTGATTGTCCAACCGACCGAAGCCTGAGCCGGAAAGCGCACGTTCCGGCGGGCCTGCCCTGCTGCACAGCAGGGCAGGCCCGCTTTTCTTTTGCCCCCGACCCGCAATGCGCCTATAATGCGGTCTCAGCCGAACACCAGACACCCATAGACACTCTCGGGAGACGTGATGTCGCCGCTTCTTCAGCTCTTATTAGTCCTCAGCATCCTCATCGCGGCCGCGAAACTGGCCGGGTTGCTGAGCACGCGCCTCGGTCAGCCCGCAGTGTTGGGCGAGATCCTGGTGGGCTTGTTGCTGGGGCCGTCGCTGATCAACATCATGGCGTTCCCCGCATTGAGCGACGCGCATCTCGCTGAAACGATCAAGCAGATTGCCGAAATCGGCGTCATCTTCCTCATGTTCATGGCCGGTATGGAGGTAGACCTGATCGAATTGCGGCGCTCCGGCAAGGTCGTGGTACTGGCCGGCGTCTTCGGTGTGATCGTCCCCCTCCTGATGGGCATCGCCGTCGGCTTGCCCTTCGGCTATGCCGGGGCCGAGGCGCTGGCGATTGGCATGATCCTGACCGCCACCAGCGTGAGCATCTCCGCGCAAACGTTGTTTGAGTTGGGCGTCATCCGCAGCCGTGAGGGCATCGCGTTGCTGGGGGCCGCCGTCGTGGATGACGTGCTCGTGATCCTGTTGGTTTCCGTGGCGCTGGCGTTGCTTGGGGGCGAGGGCGGGGCCGGAGAAATCGGCGTACTCATCCTGCGGATTGCGCTCTACATGGTGGTCGCCGGTGTGTTGGGCTGGCTCTTCGTGCCCTGGCTGCTCGACCGGATAGATAAGCTACCGATCAGCCAGGGCGCGCTGGCGGCGGCGATTGTGCTGGCCCTCCTGTTTGCCTGGTCCGCCGAAGTGCTGGGGCATGTGGCGCTCATCACTGGGGCGTTCCTGGCGGGCGTCTTCGCCGGGCGCTCCGAGGTGCATCTGCGCGTGCTCGACGGCATGAGCGCCCTGACTTACGCCTTCTTCGTGCCGATCTTCTTCACCAGCATCGGCCTCGCCGCCGACGTGCGCCAACTGACGGGCGGCTTGATCCTGTTCACCGTGGCGCTCATCGTCGTCGCTGCAATTTCCAAAGTCATCGGCAGCGGACTGGGCGCACGCCTGGGTGGTTTCACTACGGGTGAATCGGTGCGGTTGGGAACCGGCATGATCTCGCGCGGCGAGGTTGGCCTGATCGTGGCGTCGCTGTTTGCCATGGCCGACGTCATCTCCCAGGAACTGGTGACCGTCGCGGTCATCATGGTGCTGGTTACAACCTTAATTACGCCGCCGCTGTTGCGGCGCGCTTTTGCGGGGGCGAAGCCGACGCTCGCCTCCAGCGTCGCACGGGGCGGGCGCTAAGAATCCGATCCGAAAACTACGCAGCGCTCCCCTTCGTAGTGACGGCTTCAGCCGTTGTAGCGCCCCCCAACGGCTGAAGCCGTCACTACGAAGGGAAAGGCTGATGATGTGGGAAGATTCGGATAGATCTAAGTTCAGCCGCCCTGCGCAATACGGAGAATCACATGTCTTCCATGATTATGATGGTCTTGTTGGATCTCAGACTGCTCGAAGACGTAGTAGATGCCTGGTACAGCGCCGGGAGCTGTGGCGTCACAATCCTGGAGTCGTCCGGAGCGCGGCACCTGCTGGGGCAGGGCGTGCGCGATGATCTGCCGATCTTCCCGTCGCTGCACTCGCTGCTGGCGCACCAGGAAATCCACCACCGCACGCTCTTCACGGTGGTGGGCGACAATGTGGATATCCAGGCGTTCTTCGACGCGACCGAAGCCGTGGTCGGCGACATGTCGCAGCCCAACAATGGGATTATCCTGGCGCTGCCCATCACCGCCGCGCGCGGCATTCGCGAGGATAGCCTTCCCTGTTGACGTTGCCATGACGACGCTCGCGCTGCTCTCTGACGTTCATGCGAACTTGCCTGCCCTCGAGGTGGTGGTCGCCGATATTCGGGCGCGCCGCCCCGATGCGGTTTACGTGTTGGGCGATATCGTCAACGGCTGCCCGTGGCCCGGCGAAGTGCTCGAC
Source organism: Anaerolineae bacterium (assembly GCA_038214535.1). GTDB lineage: Bacteria > Chloroflexota > Anaerolineae > CG2-30-64-16 > CG2-30-64-16 > JBBQRS01. The sequence continues at coordinate 3,039 of JBBQRS010000136.1, read as the reverse complement.
CTGTTGACCGCGCTGGGCTGGCCCACGTTGCTCGGCAACCACGACGACGCCGTGCTGCAACTGGGCACGTCGCGCATGGAGCCGCGTTACGCCGACAAACCGCGTTACGGCCCGCTCTGGTGGACACGCGAACACCTGACCCCGGCACATCTCGACTTGCTAAACGGCCTACCGCTGGAGCTTGGCCTCTGCTTCCCCGATGCACCACCCATCCGGCTGGTCCACGGCGCGCCCGGCAACTTCTTCGTGGGTCTCCGCCCCGATTCGCCCGAAGCGTGGGTCGAAGAGCAACTCGCGAGCGTCAGCGAGCGCGTCGTCGCCGCTGGGCACACCCATTTCCCGATGGCGCGAACTCTCGGCTCGACCGCCGCGCCCGACACCGAAGGTCGCCTGGTGCTCAACACCGGTTCGGTGGGCATCCCTTACGATGACGATCCGCGGACTGGCTACCTGTGGCTGGAAGGCGCGCAAAGCGGCTGGCGAGCCGAAATTCGCCGGCTCGACTATGACCGCGACCGGGTTGCCGATGCGTACGCGCATTCCGGCCTGGCGACCGCGGCCGGCCCGATGGGTGAGATGGTGCTCCGGTCGGTGCTGAGTGGCCTGCCCTGGGTCTCCGATTTCGGTTATTGGCTGCGCGAGCATGAGAACGGCGCGCACATAGATATGGTCGAGGCGCAAAGCCTCTACGACGCCGCGCATGGCCCCGGTCGCTGGGCCTTTCCCTATGTTTTGTAGCCCTATGTAGTCGGTGAGGTTAGAATCTATCCGAATACTCCCAAATCATCGTATCTTTCCCTTTGTAGTGACGGCTTTAGCCGTTGGGGAGCACAAAAACGGCTAAAGCCTTCACTACAAAGGGGCGGCGCACAGTTTTCGGATAGACACGTAGTTTTTGTGATGTCACCCTGAGCGGGTTAACCCCGCAAAGTACGTCGCGGTTAGGTTCTAGCGAAGGGTCTCGCCTCGCAAACGGGAGATTGTTCGCGGTAGCATAGCCCCTCGTGGGCGATTCCAGGTGAGGTGTAACATGGCTTTCTTCGAAGGTTTGGTTGTGACGGAAGACGGCGCAGTAGTTGAAGTCTCCAACGTCGGCGGTGAGTCCTTCTACATCGTCAACGACGAGGGGTTTCGCCGCCACGTGGACGCGCGCGATGTAGACCGGCACGTCCTCTCCATCTTCGTGGGTCAGCTCAAAGACCACGAGGACGAGGCGTCCGAAGCCATGCTCCAGATGATGGGTCAGGATGACCTGTTCACCAAGGGCATGGTGGACGCCACGCTGCGTAACATTGATGTGGATCAAATCATGGAACAGTATTTGCCGGCGGAGGCGCGCCAAATGTTAGGGATGATGGGCTTCCGGGTCGTCATTGACCTGCACGGCGAGGTCGTTCGCGTGGAGATGCCCGCCGCGCCGGAAGCCGGTTATGACGAAGATTAGGGAGACCGGCTGCGGCATCCTCATTATCCTGCTCATCACCATGCCGGCCTGGGTCATCACCACATCGTGGCGCGGCCCCGGTTATGCCATCGGCGCGCTCCTGGTGATCCTCGCGGTCGTCTTCGCCGTCGCCTTCCTCACCTACGCCGCCGAGCGTCGCAAACCCCCCGCGAAGTAGCACGATTCATTCCCTCACCCCAACCCTCTCTCAACGGGCGAGGGAGTCGCGCCTCCTCTCTCTCTGGGAGAGGCCGGGTGAGGGCCGTCTGTCTCTCCATCCTTGTCTCCTCCTTGACACCCACCCCTGCTGTGCTATACTGCACATGAACAGTTCGCACCTTCAGGGCAGAGTGAGGGCGGGGATTCCCGCCCAATTCTCGACCGGCGGTATGGCCTCAGGGCCGAGCCCGCGAGTCTGGCGTCGTAAGACGCCGGGCAGACCCGGTGAAATGCCGGGGCCGACGGTACAGTCCGGATGAAAGAAGGATCGCGCGCGAGGTCTTTCATTGGGAAAGCTGCGCATGCCATCCATGGCCCCGGGGGTGTAGCCCTACGGGGTTTTTTGTTTTCAGCAGCGCAGGACCAATGCAATGACTCGTAGATCTATCTTCCTTCCCGCAGCGGCCGGCGACGGCGAGCCGCATGACGTGAATTTCAGCGACCTGTGGCAACTGCCCGCACGGGCCGGCAAGCGCCTCTTCCGCATTGACATCGCGCTGATTCCGCTCGCGCTCTTGCTCTTTGTCGTCCTCTGGGATTTGCTCGTCCGCTGGCAGGACTACCCGACCTTCATCCTGCCGGCTCCGGCGAAGGTGTGGGAGCGTTTCGGCCAACTCATGGCCGACGGTACGCTGGCGCGGCATACGGCCACCACATTGACCGAAGTGCTGCTGGGCCTCGCGCTGGGGCTGAGCGTCGCCGCCGTCATCGGCTATTTCCTGGCGAAGTCGCCGCTGCTCGAACGCATCCTCTCGCCCTACATCGTCGCCTCGCAGGCCGTGCCCATCGTCGCCATCGCGCCTCTCCTCGTGATCTGGTTCGGTTTCGGCGGCCTCTCCAAAGTCCTGGTCTGCGCGCTGACCGTCTTCTTCCCGTTTCTCGTCACCACTATCATCGGCATCCGCTCGGTTGACCCCGACTTGCGGAGCCTGATGCGGTCGCTCCAGGCCGGGCGCTGGCAGACCTTCACCAAGCTTGAGGTCCCGTCGGCGCTGCCGATGTTGTTGGGCGGCCTCAAGGTCAGCGTCACGCTGGCGGTGATCGGCGCGGTGGTGGGCGAGTTCGTCGGCGCGGATCGCGGGCTGGGCTTCCTCATCAACGTCTCGCGTGGCGTGTTGGATACGCCGATGCTCTTCGTCGCCCTGTTCGTTCTAGTCGCCATCGCGCTGGCGCTCTATTCCGGCGTCTCGCTCACCGAATACATCCTGTTGCGCTGGCGCCGTGTCACATAGTGCCTATCCGAAAACATCGCGCCGCTTTTCTTTGTAGTGGCGGGGGGTGGGGAGGGTGTTGCGCGACACAGCCGGCTAGAGCCCCACCAAACAAAAATAAGATGGGTTAGGGGTTTTAAACAAAAGCGGCCGAATATGGCGCGA
>JBBQRS010000135.1:0-11044 GCA_038214535.1 Anaerolineae bacterium | reverse complement strand
ATGCCCCGGCGCGCGGGTTTTATATAAAACCCCCCCCCCCCCGCGGGGGGCCCCCCCCCCTTGGGTGGGGGGGCTTTCCCCGCTGCCCCCCCCTTCCCGGCAAAACCCCGCAACTACAAAGGGAGTGGTGAAACATTACGGCGCGGGCGGCGGCCCCGCATCCGGCGGAATGGGCGGCCCGTCAGGCACAGCCCGCAAATCCGCGCACATCACAGTTCGCACGTCGTACCAGCGAAAACCCTGCGCCTCGAAAGTCGGGATATCCTTGACCCACCGCTTCGCGCCATCCTCCAGCAGGTAGACGTGCGGACTGGTTGAGCACTTGAGCAAGATCGGGGCAGGTTGCTCATACACCAGGTTTTGAATACTCGCGGGCAAGTTTGCCACCTGTCCCACATCGCCGCGGAACAGCCACGGAATTGCCAGCAAGGTGATCAGCGCCCAGATCACGTAGACCACCGCCCCGCCGGCCAGCGCCGCATGTATGGCCGGCAACCACTTCGCGCGCCCTGCTCGCACCTGACCGATCAGCAGCCACGTCAGGATGCCGATGTTAATCACATTCCAACCGATGAAGGTCAGCCGGTTCGGGGTCAGCCGGTCAATGCCCGTGCGATAGACGATTGCGGCCAGCGCGTAGACGCCCACCAGGGTCGCCAGCACCGCCAGCGCAATCACCCCGCGGCGCAACCAGGTCTGCGTCCGCGCCTCCAGTTCGTCGCCCCGCACCGGCGTCGCGCCCACCAGCAGCGCCATCACCGCGAAGAGCATCACGTTGAAGATCACCAGCACGTCGCGGTTCTGGAACGGCTCGCGGAAGTTGAAGGGGATGAACCCCAGATAGACCACCAGCACGAGCACGGCCAGCGGCAGCAGCAGTCGCATCAGCAGCGCCACCAGCTTGCTCAGCCCCTCATCGAACGACTGCCCCGCGGGCGCGACCGTCGGATCGTAGACCAACGCCACCGCCAGCACCACGATCAGCCCGGCCCCGCCGGCAATGAACAGGCGCACCACCGCGTCCGGCGGGTTGATGCCCAACGCGCCGAACAGCCCGAAAGTGATCCCCGTGAATAGCCCGCCGGCAATCGCGAACAGCCCCGCCACCACAAACGCTTCCAGCGCCTTCACCAGGAACGCAAAGCGATTCTCCGCGTCGCGCCCGCGGGTCAGCGCGACCACGCCAACCCCTGCCACTGCGATGATCGCCAGGTGCAGCACCATCAGCGACAGATATTGCGCTTCGAAGGGGCGCGGCCAGATCATCGGATGGAGCAACAGCACGTAGGCCGAGAGCCCGCCCAGCCCCAGGGTCACGGCCACGGCGCGCGCCCAGCGCCCGGAGCCCGCGCCGGTGAGGAAGAGGAGGATCAGCGCGGCGCTGATCGGCGCGGCAAACAGCGCTATCCCCGGCAGCAACTCCTGCGTCTGGCCGTTCAGCGGATTGGTGGTCTGAAGGTTGAAACGCTGGTCGGAGAGCACCCAAAGGATCAGCCCGTTGAGCAGGGCGAGGGGGATCGCCCAGCCCCAGGCGATGACGCGCTTCTTGACCTCGGTCGCGGCATGCGCCAGCCGGTAATGCCACGCCGCATAGAGGAGGTTGCCGGGTTCCCCCGAGTAGCGCGATTCGATATCGGCGACGAACGCATCACCCTTGCCGGCTTGCACCGCCTCCTGGTAGGCCCGCTCCATCTGCTCGGCCTGATAGCCCGCACTCTGAAGGACATCTCGATTGAACACGTAGTTCCTCCTTCCTACGCATGATAACGGCGGATGTGGGGACAAGGTTCCGCCCGCGCAATTTGCAAAAACTTTACGCCGCGAGTATAATCACTCGCAATCAGGGCGGTTAGCTCAGTTGGCTAGAGCGCAGCGTTGACATCGCTGAGGTCGGAGGTTCGAGCCCTCTACCGCCCACCATTATATTACAAAACGCGTTGAACGGGACGAGTAGGCGTCTACCGGCGTCAGAGAGGGCAGATCAGCGGCTGTGAACCTGCCTCGCCATAACCGTCGAAAACCACCCGTGAGCGAGCGTCTGAAATCACGTCGAGAGTATGACGCCCCGGCCCGGCCCCGTTATCGGCCTTTTGAGATGGCGTTTGCCTGCGGGCAGGCGTCAACTTGGGTGGAACCGCGAAGCCCCTCGCCCCATGAGTCGAGGGGCTTTTTGTTTGGTCCGAATATCGTCATTCACGGTAAAAAAAGCCGTCTTGGTTGGACTGCACGGTGAAATCGGGAAAGTCCGGCGTCATGTCGGGGCGATCCCCCCAGGCAGGAGGACGATCGCCCGGAGCGAAGCGTTGGGCATAGGTGGCATTTTGGGGATTGAAATAAGGTGCGTCTATCGCAATACCGCGGCGAAGGAGCAAGTATTCTGCCCACTCAGCTTGCCGGGGTTTGACACTTAGGATGTAGTGATCACCCGTCAGGCGGCGGCCCCATGCAACAATACCGTAGTGACGTAGAAAACGCTCGACCTCACCCCCGGTCCAGGCCACGTCCCGCCGGATGTGAAAGGTCCAGCTTCCGAAAAGATCAACAGGTGTTTGGCTATCGCCAATACCATGCCAGTCGGAATTGATAAAGCTGGAGAGGAGACCCTCCAGTCGATCAACCCAGTTGAAGAGGTCGAGTATGTCATCGAGGTAATTCATTTTGTTCTCCAGAAGGTAGGGTAGGGCATGTGTAGTGCAGGTCCCATTCATAGCACAAATGTTCTGAGCGTGCAACAACACCAAACCTACGATTGATTGCTGAGCACTTCACCCTTGCATACGAGGAGGTAAGCATATGAGGGACTGGCGGTGGCTCTTGGTCGGGTTGGCCGATCTCCTTCGGTCCTTTTGGGAACTATGCGCACGCATTGTTCAGGGTCTTGCCCTTGCGTTTGGTGTTAATCTTTCGAGTGGAATATCAGATTTCCTGGGCTTTCTGTTGGCAATCTTGTTAATTGCAGGATTTTTGCGGCGATTGTTACAGTGGGATCATCACGCCAATCAGCCTATGCATATCGTATTAAGTACAAACCAGACGCCAATCCAGGTGATGACGCACGATCTGATCCAGTTCGGATGGATGGTACTGAGGGTATCTGGTTTCATAGCTCTGCTAGTAATAGCTATTGCTTTTTAGCAAGATCGTACATGCGAAGGTGCTATAAGGTGCTATTAAGTAAAGCACCTACCCGTCGAAATGAGAATGAATAAGAAAGGGGGTGATCGCCTTGACCGGGAAGACAACCGCATATGCCACGACCATCACGGCGCGCCCCCGCGTAAAGCGCGACGCGCCCCACCCAACCCATAATCAACAATAGAGCATACGGCTATCTGCCATCAGCCATATGCTATCTGCTATAAGCCAGAAGGAGGCCAATCATGGCCGCAAAAGACAAGAATCAAGAACCGCAGGACGAACAACTGCATAAACTACGTCATTCGACGGCGCACGTCATGGCCGAAGCTGTGGTCGAGCGCTTCCCTGAAGCGAAGGTTGCGATCGGCCCGCCCATCAAGGATGGTTTCTACTACGACTTCGACCTGGGCCGCGAACCGGACGGTTCGCTCAAAACGTTTTCACCGGAAGATCTGGAAGCCATCGAAAAGCGCATGCGCCAGATCGCCGGCGGCCGCCATCCGTTCATCCGCAGCGAGGTCAGCGCCGAGGAAGCGAAGCGCATCTTCGCGGATGAACCCTACAAGCTCGACCTGATCGCCGGGCTGGAGGCGGGCGGCGTGGACGAGTATGGCGAGCCGACGGACGAACCGCCCGTGATCTCGACGTACCAGCACGATCACTTCGTGGATCTGTGCCGCGGGCCGCACCTGGAAAGCACGGGGCAAATCCCGCCCGACGCGTTCAAGCTGCTCACGGTGGCGGGCGCATACTGGCGCGGCGACGAGCACAACCCGATGCTCCAGCGTATCTACGGCACGGTGTGGCCTAACAAACAACAGCTCGCGGCCTACCTGGAGAAGCTCGAAGAGGCCAAACGGCGCGACCATCGCCGCCTTGGCAAAGAGCTGGACCTGTTCAGCACGAACCCCGATGAAGTGGGCGGCGGGCTGGTGCTCTGGCATCCCAGGGGCGGCCTGATGCGCCACATGATCGAGGAGTTCAGCAAGGCGGAGCACCTGAAGGGCGGCTACGACTTCGTCTACTCGCCGCACATCGGGCGCGGCACGCTGTGGGAAACGAGTGGGCACCTCGACTTCTACAAGGACAGCATGTACTCGCCGGTCGAAATCGAGGGGCAGGAGTTCTACCTCAAGCCGATGAACTGCCCGTTCCACATGGAGATCTACAAGAGCCGGACGCGCTCCTATCGCGATCTGCCGTTGCGCTTCGCCGAATGGGGCACGGTCTATCGCTTCGAGCGGTCGGGCGTGCTGCACGGCCTGACGCGCGTGCGCGGCTTCACGCAGGATGACGCGCACCTCTTCTGCCGACCCGACCAGATGCCGGAAGAGATTGACCGCGTGCTGGGCTTCTGCCTCTTCATCCTGCGCAGCTTCGGGTTCAACGAGTTCAACGCTTACCTGAGCACACGACCCGAACATCGCGTGGGTGAAGATGAGAAGTGGGAGGCCGCCGAGCGTGCGCTCGAAGCGGCGCTGGAGCGCGCGGAGATTCCCTATCAGGTAGACGCAGGCGGCGGCGCGTTCTACGGCCCGAAGATTGACCTGAAGGTCTACGACGCGCTGGGCCGCGAATGGCAGCTCAGCACGGTACAGTTCGACTTCAACCTGCCGGAGAAGTTCGACCTGACGTACGTGGGCGAAGACGGCCAGGAGCACCGGCCCTACGTGATCCACCGCGCCCTGATGGGCAGCATGGAGCGCTTCTTCGGCGTGCTGATCGAGCACTTCGGCGGCGCGTTCCCGGTCTGGATCAGCCCGATGCAGGTCGAGGTGATCCCGATCGCCGACCGCCACAACGACGCGGCCTATGAAGTCGCGGCGCAACTCAAGGCGGCGGGGCTGCGCGCCGAAGTGGACGCGAGTTCCGACCGCATGAACGCCAAGATTCGCAACGCGCAGTTGCAGAAGATCCCTTACATGCTGGTGATCGGCGACCGCGAAGCGGAGGACGGCGCGGTCAACGTGCGGCTGCGCACGGGCGAGCAGCGCGGCACGATGCCAGTGGCCGAGTTCATCGCCTACGCCCAGGATGTCGTCGCCAACAAGGCGCTGATTTGACGCCTTTGCAACGTCCGCATCCGCGGAGTTCGCATTCGCGAATGCGAACTCCGCGGGCAGATCATCGCGAGAAGCCAAAGTTCTGAATTTGAGCCAAAAGTTTCTTGACACCCCTAGTGGGTTATGTTATAGTCGTGACTCACGGTGGCGCAGCAATGTGCTATCGTTTAAGCTATTCGAAACTCGGTTTCCACGGAAGCCCTAAACAGAACGAGGTGAAGTAGGATTACTACCGCAAAACCAGCACGCGTAAATGAACAGATTCGGGTGCGCGAGGTGCGTGTCATTGATGATGAAGGACAGCAGCTCGGCATCCTACCGATTCAAGACGCCCTGCGTATGGCCTACGAAAAGGGTCTTGATCTGGTTGAAGTCGCACCCAATGCCGTTCCGCCGGTCTGCCGCTTCCTCGATTTCGGCAAGTATCAGTATGAACGCCAGAAACGAGAACGCGAGGCGCGCAAGGCGCAGAAGACCATCGAGATCAAAGAGATCCGCTTGCGCCCACGCACCGGGGAACACGACATTGACACCAAGGTCCGCCAGACCCTCTCCTTCCTCGAAGAAGGCAGCAAGGTCAAGGTGGCCGTGCGCTTCCGGGGTCGCGAGATCACCCATCCGGAGATCGCCCGCGACCAGTTAGACCAGTTTGCGCGCAAGGTTGGCGGAGCCGCCGTCATCGAAGTTCAGCCCTCCATCGAAGGGCGTAACCTGTTCATGCTACTGAGCCCGAGCCCGACGAACCCGGCAACTCCCGCCAAAAAGTAGTCGGATCGTCTGCTCAACCGAAACGTGTATCACCCGAGGGGCCGGCCCCGGAATGGGCCTGCCTCTCGCTATGTCCAGGAGAGTGTATTATGCCGAAGATGAAGACCCACAAAGCGACGGCCAAGCGCTTCCGCCGGACGGGTACAGGCAAACTGGTGTGTATGCACCAGGGCCGCGGCCACCTGCGCCGCAAGAAGAACAAACGCACCCTGTACAAGTACCGGCAGATCGAAGTGATGGAAGCGCCGGCCGCAGAGAAGCGCATATCGCAGTTAGCGCCCTATCTGGACTGAGCGCCAAGCCTTCTCGGTAGCGCTTTCGCGCGCCAGGTGGCCAACACCAAGTGCTGGAACTCCAGCCGCCATTCTGAAAGGAATCATAAGCAATGCCTCGAGCAAAGGGCGGAGTCGTCCTCCGCCGCCGCCACAACAAGATTCTGAAGCTGACCAAAGGCCAGCGCATGTCACGACATCTCCTCTGGCGTCGCGCCAATGAGGGGATGCTCAAGTCTCTGTTCTATGCAACCCGTGACCGGCGCAACCGCAAGCGCGACATGCGCCGTCTCTGGATCACCCGTATCAACGCCGCGGCGCGCATCAACGGCATCACCTACAGCCGGCTGACTCACGGGCTCAAGCAAGCCGACATCCGGCTGGATCGTAAGGTCCTGGCCGATCTGGCGGTGACGGATCCGCAGGCCTTCGCTCGTGTGGTGGAAATCGCCAGGTCGGCTATCTAAACCCCAGCGCGCACGAATCGGTTGAGAATACAACGAGAGCGGGGGCGTTCCCCGCTCTTTTTGCTTATCCTTATCCACGCGCGTCGGATCACAATGTCATTGCGCGAAAGTTCGAGTAGGTGTATCATCACCTCATCGAACGAATCATCCGACGCCCATTCAAGTGACACTCGGAAAGGAGGGCCTGCGAGTCACCAACTCGATCAAATCCGCATTGCCCTGACAGGCAATTCGCAAGAGGAAAAGCCCGTATGACTGCTGAAATCATCTTCAGAATTATTGGTATCATTATTTTCGGTGTTATTGGTTGGCAACTGGGCACGGTCTGGGCAGGCACGTCAGAACTCAACGCGATCTCGCTGCGCTACATTCTCCCTCTGACGGTTCTCGGCGGCGTGATCGGCGGCATCATCATGCCGGCGCTGATCATCCGGCCTGCACAGTGGATCCGGCGCATCATCAGCGAGTTGACGGCGGTTCAGCTTCTGGCCGGCAGCGTCGGCTTGATTATCGGCCTGGTCGCCGCCGCGCTGCTCGCCATCCCGCTCTCTTACTTACCCGCACCGTTTCGCAGTATCCTGCCCACGATCATCGCCATCGTCTTCGGGTATATCGGCATCACGATCATGGTGCAGCGCCAGAAAGATCTGGCCGCCATCTTCCGTCGCCGTGACCGAGCCTCGAGCGTCCTGGATGCCGTCGCCGGCGCGACCGAAGAGGAGGCCAACGCTGAAATCCAGCCGTTGCTCCTCGATACCAGCGTCATCATTGATGGCCGCATCGCGGACATTACCCAGACCGGCTTCATCCGCGTGCCGATCATGATCCCGCGCTTCGTGCTGGCCGAACTCCAGTACATTGCCGATTCGTCCGACAGCTTACGACGCAACCGCGGCCGGCGCGGGCTGGAGATGCTCAACCGGATGCAGCGCGAGGCGCCTGTGCCGGTGCAAATCACCGATATGGACATCGAAGGCGTGCGCCAGGTTGATGACAAGCTCGTCCAATTGGCGCGCCAGCTCGGTTGTCCCATCGTCACCAACGACTATAACCTGAATCGCGTCGCCGGCCTGCAAGGCGTCCAGGTGCTGAACATCAACGACCTGAGCAACGCCGTACGCGCCGCTGTCCTGCCCGGCGAGCCGTTGATGCTCCGGGTGATCCAGGAAGGCAAGGAAGTGGGACAGGGCATCGGCTATCTGGATGACGGCACGATGGTGGTCATCGAAAATGGCCGGCGCTACATTGATGAGGAAATCGAAGTCACCGTGACCAAAGTGTTGCAAACCAGCGCCGGGCGTATGATCTTCGCAGCGCCCAACGCCTGATACCGAGGCCGTCCCCGATGCAGGCGGCTGCCTCGGGGACTTCTTTTCAATCACAAGGTGAAGCTGTATGTCGCTCGTTTTGTATAACACCCTGACCAGGGAAAGAGAGACCTTCGAAACGCTGGAGCCCGGCAAGGTGCGGCTCTACGTCTGCGGCCCCACCGTTTACGATGAGGCGCACGTGGGTCATGCCATGTCCTCCATCGTCTTCGATTTCATCCGGCGCTATCTGGAGTACAAGGGCTACGCCGTGCGCCACGTCATGAACTTCACAGACGTGGACGACAAGATCATCGCCCGCGCCCAAAAAAGCGGCGATGACCCGGCGGAGATTGCCGGTCGCTACGCCGAAAAGTACAAGGCGCAACTGGATGCGTTGAACGTCTTACGGCCCACCGTGCTGCCGCGCGTCTCGCAAACTATCCCCGAGATCATCGAGATGATCGCCGGGCTGATCGAAAGCGGCCACGCCTACGTCACGCCGAACGGCGACGTCTATTTCCGCGTCCGCAGCGACGACGACTATGGCCGCCTGTCGCGCCGCAAGCTCGACGACGCCGTTTCCGGCACGCGAGTTGCCAGCAGCGAAGAAAAGGTCGAAGAAGGCGATTTTGCGCTGTGGAAGGCCGCCAAACCCGGCGAACCGAGCTGGGATAGCCCATGGGGCAAGGGTCGGCCCGGCTGGCACATCGAATGCTCGGCGATGAACCTGCTGCACCTGGGCGAACAGATTGACATCCACGGCGGGGGCAACGACCTGATCTTCCCGCATCACGAGAACGAAATCGCGCAAACTGAGAACTTCACCGGTAAGAACTTCGCGCGCTACTGGCTTCACAATGGGATGCTCCAGCTCAAGGGCGAGAAAATGTCCAAGAGCCTCGGCAACCTGGTGACGATCGAGGAATTCCTGAGCGAACACGATGCGGACGTGCTCCGCCTCATCATCGCGGGCAGCAGCTATCGCAAACCGCTGGCCTTCAACGCCGATGTGATTGCGGACGCCGAGCGCTCCATCGCGCGCTTCAAGACGGCCTTGCGCCCGGCCACCGGCGCGGCCGAAGCTGGCCCGGCAGCCGACGCGCTGCGCGAGCAGACAGCCAAAACCCAAACGGCGTTCGAAGCCGCCATGGACGACGACTTCAACACCGCCGGCGGGTTGGCTGCGCTCTTCGACCTCGTGCGCGCCACCAACGCCGCGCGCGATGCCGGCGTGAGCGGCGCGCCGTTCGCCGATGCGCAAGGGATGTTCCGCAAACTGACCGGAGTGTTGGGACTGCGACTCGCGGCGCCGGAAGCCGACACGGGGCTTCCCGTTGCGCCTTTTGTCGAACTATTGCTCGATGTGCGTTTAGAACTACGAAAGGCGAAACAGTGGGCTCTAGCCGACAAAATTCGCGACGACCTGAAGGCTCTCGGAGTCCTGATCGAGGACACGCCCCAGGGCAGTCAGTGGCGCATAGCCGGCAACGGGTAACACCGAAGCCTGCGCCGCAAAACACCAAACAGGCGCCCTCGTCCTCCGGCCGCCCCAACGACCGGCAGATCCTCTACGGCCGTCACGCCGTGCTGGAAATGCTGCGCGCCGGGCGACGCAAGGTGTATCGCGTCTACGTTAGCCCGCACGCGCAACAGGGCGCGATCCTGGATGACATCCTGGCCGCGGCGCAGCAACAGGGTCGGCCCGCCGTGCAGGCCCCCGACGGGCTGCTGGAATCCGTAGGGCCCGTAAATCACCAGGGTATCCTGGCCGAGACCGGTCCCTATCCCTACGTCGCGCTCGAAGACATTCTGCCCGCGGCGCGGCGCGACGGGGTTGACCTGGGGGGCAATCCGCTCTATCTCGTCCTGGATCATCTGCAAGACGTACAGAACCTGGGGACACTCCTGCGCACCGCCGAGGCGATGGCCGTCACCGGGGTCATCCTGCCCGAACGCCGTTCGGCGGGGATCACGCCGGCGGTGGTGAACTCATCGGCGGGCGCGGTCGAACACCTTAAAATCGCGCAAATCGTCAACCTGGCGCAGACGCTCGAACAACTCAAAAAATCGGGCGTCTGGATCGCGGGGCTGGATGCGGGGCCGGGCGCAGTGGCCCTGGGCGAAGCCAACCTGGCGGGGGCGCTGGCGCTGGTCGTCGGCGCGGAAGGAACCGGTCTGGCGCGCCTGAGCCGCGAGGCGTGCGACTGGCTGTTGCGGATTCCCATGCATGGGCGCATAGACTCGCTGAACGCCGCCGTTGCGGGGTCCATCGCCCTGGTCAGCGCGCGGCAGGCCAACGCGTCCATCCGCTCAGTCGGCTCATGATGCATGGGGGAAGCGGCGCGCAGTCGTGCATCTGTGCGCGAATGCGCCGCCCTATTTGACTTTTACCCCCCTAGCGACTATACTCACAGGTCGCAACACTCGGAGCGCGACGCGCTATTTTTAGCCGTTGCAACCTGAGTTTGAGCACGAGCAACGCCGACGTAGCTCAATCGGCAGAGCATCGACCTTGTAAGTCGAGGGTTGCCGGTTCGATTCCGGCCGTCGGCTTCTTGGTCATTGATCGGCGATGACAAGACAATCGGATAGCGCGGGCAGATACCCAAGTGGCCAAAGGGGGCTGACTGTAAATCAGCTGGCAACGCCTTCGGAGGTTCGAATCCTTCTCTGCCCATCACGCCCACGTAGCTCAGTCGGTAGAGCACGTTCTTGGTAAGAACGGGGTCATCGGTTCAAATCCGATCGTGGGCTCCAGTTGCTATCGCCGCCGTTCCTGACCGGGCAACTAAAGGATTGGCGGCGACTTAACGCTTGACGGCGTGAGTACCAGCAGGAGGATAGCATTCATGGCGAAGCAGGTATTTGAGCGAACGAAGCCCCACGTCAACGTGGGGACGATTGGGCATATTGATCATGGCAAGACGACCCTGACGGCGGCGATCACCAAGGTGTTGGCGATGCAGGGTGGCGCGGCGTTCCGGGCGTTTGATTCGATTGACAATGCGCCGGAAGAGAAGGCGCGC
>JBBQRS010000134.1:0-11124 GCA_038214535.1 Anaerolineae bacterium | reverse complement strand
TGTGTTAATTTTACTTATATTAACCAACACCACACGGGCGCGCCCCGCGCTTTCTTTCCGTGGATTACGCTGTTTGCCCCCCCCGGGGTCGACCCCGCCACTACGAAGGGGCCGGTCAGGCTAAGAAGCGAAAGCTGTGGTTTTCCTACGACACGTACCACACGTTCGACGCCTTGCGGGGGAAGAGCGCTTCCAACACCGCCTGCGCCTCGTCGTTGTCGGTCCAGCAATCGGGGTAGACCTCGCGCAGCTCCGAGACGGTGCGATAACCGAAGAGGGGTTGCAGGAAGGTCAACCCCGCGAACGCCGCCGATCCCTGATCCTCGTTCGTCGGCGTCCACGGCTCGACGCCGGTCAGTTGCCCTCCCTCGAACTTCAGCAATAATCCACTACGATAAAAGCTCAACTTGAGCGCGCCGGTGTAACCAACAACCGCGGAGCGCGCCAGCCGCTCCGCCAACACGGGCGCAATCGTCGTCAGGAATGCGGGCAGGTCGGCCACGCGCAGATACCACGCATAGGGCCGCTTCTCGTGCGCCAACGCCTTCGGCGCGACCTCGTACAGCGGGTGTTCCGTCCCGAACTGGAACACAATCGAGTGCATCCGCTTCCCGTCACGCGCGCCCATCGTTTCCCCCGCCGCCCACAGGTGACGCAGCAGGCCCGGCGCGATGCGCAGCCACGAGACGCCCGGCTTGACCTCCGCATCCATCACGTTCAACCGGTCGCTCATCATGCGCGATTCGTGCGCGACATAACCCAGCGCCTCACCGTCAGGCGTCTCGATGACCGACACCACGGGGCGCGTCCAGTTCTTTTCGCCCTTCCCTGCCAGCTCATAGCGCCACATGGTCGCGTCGCGCACATCCGACAGCAGATAGCGGCCCACGGCTTCCGCGTCTACCCCCGCAATCCATGCCGCATCGTCAACGGTCGCGGGCCGAAAGACGAACGGCTCGGTCGCCTCCCCTTTCAATGCAGAGACGCCGGTGGCAAAAACCTCGCGCCCGCCGTCCAGCGTGACGGCCATCTCATAGCCGAATTGGCGATAGAAATAGGGGATGCCGGTGATGCCCTGCAGCAACTCGCCTTTCGCGGCGCTGCGCGCGTGAAGCGCCTCTATCTGCGCGCGCACCAGCCCACGGCCGCGATATGCCGGACGCGTGACCACCTGCTCGGGCCGCCCCACGGCGATGGGGATGCCGTCATAGCTCCACGTCTGCGAGATCAGCACCATCGCGGAGACGATCTGTCCGGTGTCCCGATCCTCGACGACCGTGTAGTCATCCGGGATGACGGTGGGATGCCCGTCGCTCAGCAGATCGCGCGTCCAGGCAGCCTCGCCCTCGTCGGGGCACGGGCCATCGGGGTCCACGAGGATCGTGGAGTTGATTTCGGCCACCGCGTCCACGTCGGCGGGCGTGGCGCGGCGCAGGGTGAGGCCGTCGCTCAGGTCGCGCGGCAGGGTTACAGAGTCGGTTTTGTCGGTCATGGATCGCCTTTCGGATGGGGTTTGGCTTGAGTGTAGGCGGTGCGCGGGTTGGTGTCAAGCGGCGCGCGCGGGTTTTTGGACCACGAAGGCGCGAAGCGACGGGAAGACCGCGAAGGAGACGCGCGCGCCATCCGTGCCATCCGTACAAGAAATCCGTGCCCCCACCCTCACCCTCTCCCAGAGGGCGAGGGTGAGGGTGGGCCGGGGATTTTGACAACCCGCCGAAACTCCCCTATACTGTCTCACAGCTTCGTTGCGCAAGCAACGCAAACAGCGAAAGGAGGCGAGTATTATGGCTATATTGAAAGAACTCGCGCAAGCGCACGTGTCTTGCGGCGAACCGACTCGCCTTCCCTTCACTCCCCGCTAAACCACTACGACATAGGGTGCGCGGGCCACGAGGGCGATCCGTTCGTCCGCTCGTGGCCGTTTTATTTCCCGAACCGGCGCGTTCCCTGGCAGAGGGAATGCGCTCGCAGTCGCACCTTATGGAGTACGCTGAGTTGGCAAGCAGTCGTTTACAGAAACAACAAAAACGCGTCGAGAAATATCTCGAAGAGAAAGCCTTGCGGCAGGCCGGGCTGACCCCGCCGAAGTCGAAGAAGACGCCCCGCGCCGACCGGGTGCGCCGCAAGGATTGGGTGTCGGATGACCTCGCAGACCCGAACGTCTACTACGAGCAGGACATCGAGCTCGAGGAGCGCATCGTGCCCAGGGGCGAGACGGAGCGCAAACTGACGCAGGCCCCGGCCGCGGTAGTCACAGCCAATGATGACGCGCCGTCCATCGCGTCCACGGACCCAACAGAGCCACAGGCTACCGTGATCGAGGTCAGTTCGGGACTGTGCCGCGTCCGGCTCGATGGGTGCGACCTGCTGTGCGAGATTCGCCAGGCCGTGCGTGATGCACAGAGCGGGTTCACCAACGTGGTGGCGGTGGGCGATGAGGTGCTGGTGAGCATGAACACGGACGACCGTGGCTACGTCGAGGCGGTGCTGCCGCGGCGCAGCGGGCTGGCCCGGCCCGATGTCTTCAACCCGCACCTGCAACAGATCATCGTCGCCAACGTGGATCAACTGCTGATCGTCGCCGCGTGGCGCGAGCCGGGCTACTGGCCTGAGCTGGTGGATCGCTACCTGATCTCCGCGGGACGGAACAACCTGACGCCGATCATCTGCGTCAACAAGATTGACCTGGCGGACGACCCCGCGGAGCCGCGGCGCTTGCTGAATGCCTATCCCGAGATGGGCGTGCGCGTGCTCTACACCAGCGCGTCCACCGGCGAGGGCGTGGCCGAGTTGCGCCGCCTGCTGCGTGGGCGCACCACGGCGCTGGCCGGGCTGTCGGGCGTGGGCAAGTCGTCGCTGCTGAGCGCGGCCGAGCCGGGGCTGGATCTGAAGGTGGGCGAGGTTAACCGCGACAAACAGTTCGGGCGACACACGACGACGCAAGTCTCGTTGCACCCGCTGGCCGACGGCGGCTACGTGGTGGATACGCCCGGCATCCGCGAGTTCGGCCTCAGCGGGCTGGCCCCCGCCGATCTGCTGCGCTACTACCCTGACCTGAGCTTCGTGGGGCAGGGTTGCCGTTTCGAGGATTGCGCCCACCTCGACGAGGATGATTGCGCGGTCCGCGCCGCCGTGGCCCGCGGCGCGCTGCCGCCCATGCGTTATGAGAACTACAAGAAGATCCGCGCGGCGTTGGGGTAGGGAAACAAGTAGGCAAGTAGATAAGTAGACAGGGAAACAAGGAGACAAGGACGCGAATCCCGCGGAGACGCGGATGTCATCAGGAGTCGAGGTTTTAGCCGGTTTTTGCGATGCAGAGGACTGTGCGCCAAACCGGCTAAGGCCTCGACTCCGGCAATCCGCGCCCTCCGTGTTAGCCATCCCGCCCCTCACCCAACCTCTCCCAGGGGGAGAGGAGCACATACGGCCAATCCGTGCAATCCGTGTTAGCATCCGTGCCACCATCCGTGTTAGCCAAAGGAACCACACACATGAGCCACCGCAGAGATTGGGAAGACCCGTCCGTATTCGAGCGGAACCGCCGCACCATGCACGCGCCGATGGGCGCGTACCCCGATGCCGCCGCCGCGCTGGCGGGCGACCGCATGGCCTCGCCCTTCGTGGCGTCGCTCAACGGCGCGTGGCAGTTCCACCTGGCCCCCGCGCCCGAACAGGTCCCCGCGGGGTTCGAGCAGCCCGGCTTCGATGCCGCGGGCTGGGAAGAGATCGCCGTGCCGGGCAACTGGCAGCTCCAGCCGCGCCCGCAGCACGAAGGGCCGGACGACCGTGCGGGCGCACGCGAAGGGTACAAAGATTTCCCGATCTACACCAACGTGGTCTATCCCTTCCCGGCGACCCCGCCCACCGTGCCCGCCGAGAACCCCACCGGCTGCTATCGCACGACCTTCACGGTGGACCCGGCGTGGAGCGGGCGCAGCGTCTTCCTGCACTTCGAGGGCGTGGACTCCGCGTTCTACGTCTGGCTCAACGGGGAGGAAGTCGGTTACAGCCAGGACAGCCGCCTGCCCGCTGAGTTCGACATCACGCCCTATCTGCAACCCGGCGCGAACACGCTGGCCGTCCAGGTGATGCGCTGGAGCGACGCCAGCTACGTCGAAGACCAGGACATGTGGCTGCTCAGCGGCATCCACCGCGACGTGACGCTCTACGCCAAACCCGCCGTGCGGCTGGAGGACTTCATCGTCCGCACGGCCTTCGACAACCGCTATGAGGACGCGACGCTGGAGGTGGACGCCTTCATCACCCGCGTGCCCGATATGACGGCCTACACCGTCGAGGCGATGCTCTATGACGACGCGGGCGCGCCCGTGACGCCGGGGCCGGTGGCCGCGCGCGTGGACGACGAGACCACCTTCACGCACCCGCAAACCCGCATGACCGCACGGGCAAGGATCACAACGTGTGTTGCGCGTCCGCAGCACTGGAGCGCCGAGACGCCCGATCTCTACCGGCTGGTGCTGACGCTGCGCGACGCCGACGGGGAGGCCGTGGACTTCGAGGGCTGCCGCGTCGGCTTCCGGCAGGTGGAGATGCTCGACGGCATCCTGTGCCTGAACGGGCGGCGGCTGGTGCTGCGCGGCGTGGATCGCCACGAGCATCACCCGGTGAAGGGCCGCGCGCTCGACGCCGAGGACATGCGCCGCGAGATCATTCTGATGAAGCAGCTTAACTTCAACGCCGTGCGCACCAGCCACTACCCCGATCACACGACGTGGTATGACCTCTGCGACGAATACGGCATCTACCTGGTGGATGAGGCCGACGTGGAGACGCACGGCGTGGGCGGCGAACTGAGCAACGACCCGGCATGGGCGGGCGCATACATGGCCCGCGCCGCGCGCATGGCGCTGCGCGACAAGAACCACCCGAGCGTGCTCATGTGGTCGCTGGGCAACGAGTCGGGGACGGGGTCGCACCACTACGCGATGGCCGCGTGGCTGCGCGCCTACGACCCCACGCGGCTGATCCATTACGAGAGCGGCCACCCCGGCCCCGCGGTGAGCGACGTGATCAGCGTGATGTACCCGCCCATCGAGCGGATCCGCGCCATGCTGGCCGCGCCGGGGGAAACCCGCCCGCTGGTGATGTGCGAGTACGCCTACGCCGAGGGCAACGCCACCGGCGCGTTCTTCAAATACTGGGATCTTATAGACGCCGAGCCGCGCTTCGCGGGCGGCTTCATCTGGGACTGGAACGACAAGGCCATCCTGACGGCCGCGCCCGATGGCACATCCTTCTACGCCTACGGCGGTGATTTCGGCGGTGACTTCAACTATAACCAGCCGAACGAGGAGCCGCAGATGTGCTGCAACGGCATCGTCGGCCCCGACCTGACGCCCCACCCCGGCGCGTGGGAGGTGAAGAAGGTGCAGGCCCCGGTGGGCATCCTCGCGGCGACCGACGCCGACCGGCTCGCGGGCCGGCTGACCGTCTGGAACAAGCATCTGGCGCTCGACCTGAGCCATCTCGACATCCGGTGGGAGCTGACGGAGGACGGCGCGGCCATCGCAGCGGGGACGTTGCCGCCGATGGCGCTGGCCGCGGGCGAACGCGGGGAGTTGCATATCCCGTTCGCGGACGCGCGACGTCCACAAGGGGCTAGACTACAGGAGGGAGACGCGGGGCGACTGCCGGGCGCGGAGTATCACCTCGCCGTCCGCTTCCTGCTCAACCGGGATACGCCGTGGGCCGGGGCGGGGCACGAGGTCGCGTGGGAGCAGTTCGCCCTGCCCTACCCGGCGCTGCCGAAGCCGCTGTTGCGCTTCGACGCGATGCCCGCGCTGACCACGCACCGCGAAGGCAACCGCATCACCGTTGAGGGCGAAGGCTTCGCGGCGACCTTCGGCGTGGCCGAAGGCAAGCTGCTCTCCTACAGCGCGGGCGGGCGCGAGCTGCTCGCCGCGGGGCCGGAGGAGTGCTACACCCGCGCGCCGACCGATCACGACCTGCTGATGGGCAACCCGCCCGCGAACGTGCACGCGTGGCGCGCCGCGGGGTATGACCGGCTGATCCGCTTCGTGACCGCCGTGCGGGTCGCGCCCCTGGCCCCCGCGCTGACGCGCGTCATCGTGGAGGCGCGCCTGCAAGCGCCGGGTGTGCCCGATGGGGTTGACTCGACGCTGGCCTACAGCGTCTACGGGAACGGCGAGATCGTGGTCGAGAACACGGTGGTGATCCCGCCGAACCTGACGCGTATCCCGCGCGTGGGGGTGGAGCTGGCGCTGCCCGCCGGCGCAGAGCAACTCGCCTGGTATGGCCGCGGCCCGCACGAGAACTACTGCGACCGGGTACACGGCGCGGCGATGGGCCGCTACCACAGCACGGTAGACGCGCAGTTCACGCCCTACGTCTACACGCAGGAGTCGGGCGGCAAGGAAGATGTGCGCTGGCTGGCGCTGACCGACGCGGCCGGCGACGGCCTGATGGTGATCGGGCTGACGCCGTTCCACTGCGACGCGCTGCACTACGGCGTGGCGGATCTGGCGCAGGCGGGCCATCCGCACGAGCTGACGCGCCTGCCGGAGACGATCCTGCACGTGGATCACCGCCACATGGGCGTCGGCGGCGATGACGGCTGGCTCTCGCCCGTCCACCCGGAGTTCCTGATCGCCCCCGGCCGCTACAACTACGCCTTCCGGCTGCGCCCGGTCTCCGCGGGCGACGACCTCGCCGCGCTCGCGCGTACCCGTCTGGAAGGCGCGCTGTAGGGGATTCACCACCAAGACACCAGGGACGCCAAGGACACAAAGAAGGAGACAAGGAGACAGGTAGACAAGGAACCAGGGAAACAAGGGCGCGACGCACGCTGTCATGCTGAGGCCCGCACTTTGGCCGAAGCATCTCGCGCCGCATAATGGGACGCCCCCTGATCGGGGATCTTCGACAGACGAGCGCAGACAAGCGCAGACAATAAAGCGATACCCTCCTTGCCTGCCTATTCCCTTGTCTACCTGTTCCCTGATCACCTGTTTCCTTGTCTCCTTGTCTACCTGTTCCCCGTTCCCTGATACCCTGTCACCTCCCCCTCATTATGACAACTTGACACGAACATATGTTCGATGATATAATGACTTGCAGCAGGTTGGCGGGCGCACACGGCCAATCGCAACGTTAGAACTTTAGAACTTTAGACGGTACCCCTTTTCGTCTGAAGTTGGGAATCTGATACAGAGTGGCCCCGGCGGGCGGCTTAAAGCCCCTGAAAGACCACTCTCGTTTTGACGCGTCTATTTTTAACGCCTGACATGGGTTAAGCCTTTTCTCACCACGCTCAAGGGGGCGCTGCGGAGCAACGTTAGAAAAAAGGACCCATGTCTAAAGTTCTAAAGTTCTAACGAACCTCGACGCACAAGGCCCCAGGGCAAAAGTCAAAACCAAAACCGGGGCGACGTTGCGCCTGCGCCGCGCCTGCGTTATACTCGTGGGCGCACACCCGGCGCGATGAAAGGCGCAGCTCCATGCACCCACTCGAAACCTACCTGCACGATCTGGCCGAGATTCACGTTTCCGGCGCGGGCGTCCCGGAGACTTCCGGCTACCCCATCTTGCGCGCACTGCTCGATGAGACCGGCAAAACGCTGAAACCGAAGGTTCGCTGCATCATCCACCTGCGCAACCAGGGCGCGGGCATCCCCGACGCCGGCCTCTTCACCGCCGACCAACTGCGCGGGCTGCCGGATGAGGCCGAGGCGCTGACCGGGCAACTCCCGGCGCGGGCCGTGCTTGAGGTGAAAGACCCCGCGTATAGCCTGGACACGTTGGCCGAAAGCGCGCAGGCGCGAAAATACCTGGATAAGTACGGCCTCATCCTGCTGACCAACTACCGCGCCTTCCTGCTGGTGCAGGCCGGGCCGGGCGGCAAGCCGGTGAAACTGGAAGGCTATCGCTTGGCTGAGGACGAGAAGGCGTTCTGGAAGCTGGCGGCGCACCCGCGCAGGGCGGCGACCGCGCACGGCGAACGGCTGGCGGACTATCTGCGGCGCGCCATGCTGATGAAGGCTCCGCTGAGCACCCCGGCGGACGTGGCCTGGTTCCTCGCCTCGTATGCGCGTGAGGCGCTGGCCCGCATCGCTGCGGCGCAACTGCCCGCGCTGGGCGGGTTGCGCGCCGCGCTGGAGCAGACGTTGGGGCTGGCCTTCGAGGGGGAAAAGGGCGACCACTTCTTCCACTCGACGCTGGTGCAGACCCTCTTCTACGGCGTCTTCTCGGCATGGGTGCTGTGGCATGAGGAGGATCGCGCCCGCGCCGACCGCTTCCGCTGGCACGACGCCGACCGCTACCTGCGCGTCCCGGTGATCACGGCGCTGTTCGAGCAGGTCAACGACTACAGCAAGCTGCGCGCGTTGGACGTCGTGGAACTGCTGGATTGGGCCGAGCAGACGCTCAACCGCGTGAACCGGGCGGCGTTTTTCACGGCGTTCGAGAAGGGTCACGCCGTCCAGTATTTCTACGAACCGTTCTTGCAGGCATTCGACCCGCAACTGCGCAAGGACCTCGGCGTGTGGTACACCCCGCCGGAGATCGTGCAATACATGGTGGCCCGCGTGGACAGGGTGCTGCGTGAGGAACTGGGGATCGCCGACGGGCTGGCCGACCCCGATGTGCTGGTGCTGGACCCCTGCGCGGGGACGGGCGCCTATCTGGTTGAGGCGCTGCGGCGCATTGCGGCGACGCTGGCGGAGCGCGGTGAGGGCGCGCTGCTGGGCGACGCGGTGCAGAAAGCGGCGCGCGAGCGCGTCTTTGGGTTCGAGATCCTGCCCGCGCCCTACGTGGTGGCGCACCTGCAACTGGGATTGCTGCTGCAAGAGCTGGGCGCGCCACTGGCCGAGGGCGCGCGGGCAGGGATGTACCTGACCAACGCCCTGACCGGCTGGAATCCGCCCGACCCGGACGCGCCAAAACTGCCCTTTCACGAGTTGGTGGAGGAGCAAGAGGCGGCGGACGGCGTGAAGCGCCATGCGCCCATCCTGGTGGTGATCGGCAACCCGCCCTACAACGGATTTGCGGGCGTCAGCCCCACGGAGGAAGGCGGGCTGGTGGAGCCGTATAAGCAGGGCCTCATCAGCGAGTGGGGCATCAAGAAGTTCAACCTCGATGACCTGTACGTGCGCTTCTTCCGGCTGGCCGAGCGCCGCATCGCCGAGCAGACCGGCCGCGGCGTGGTGTGCTATATCTCCAACTACTCCTATCTCAGCGACCCGTCGTTCGTGGTGATGCGCCGGCGCTTCCTGCGCGAGTTCGACGCGCTATGGTTCGACTGTCTCAACGGCGACAGCCGCGAGACGGGCAAGCTGACGCCGGAGGGCCTGCCCGACCCCAGCGTTTTCTCGACCGAGGCCAACCGCGCGGGCATCCGCGTGGGCACGGCGATCGGGCTGATGGTGCGCAAGGCCGACCGCGCCACGAAGCCCGCGGTGGCGTTCCGCCAGTTCTGGGGCGTGACGAAGCGCGCCGATCTGCTCGCCAGCCTGGACGCCCCGGACTTTGAGGCGCATTACCAGCCAGCCGCACCGGAAAAGAACAATCGCTTCTCGTTCCGCCCCAGCGAAATCACATCAGATTACCTGAGTTGGCCTGACTGCACCCAACTAGCCGAGTTTCAGCCGAGTCTTGGCATACTCGAGAATCGCAGAGATGCGCTAGTTAGCATTGACAAGGAACCACTCATACGACGAATGTCTCTTTACTACGATCCAGCTACGAGTTGGGAAGAGTTGTCTCGACTTGAGACTGGTTTGACAAGAGATGCCGCTCGATTCGACGCACGAAAGACGCGCAGTAAAATTCTGGAAACAGAAGAATACCATGAGTCCACGATTCGCAGATTGATGGTGAGGCCGATGGACAGTCGTTGGTGCTTCTACACATCAGTTCGGCCACTGTGGAATGAGCCTAGACCGGCGTATGTTGAGCAATGTTGGAAAGATAATGGCATGGTGGTGACACGCCGGAGGGGTGTGGCTAATCCAGAAGGCACACCCTTCTTCTACACAAGAATGATCGGAGCACAACATGGGCTAACCACCGATGCTTACTATGTTCCGGTCGCGCTAAAGACCGAATCTGCACCAACCAGTCCTGGGCAGATATCTATGCCTGGGTTTTCACAACAGTCGAGAGCCAACCTCTCCCCCGCGGCGCGCGCCTGCCTTGCCGCGCTGGGCCTGCCCGACCCCGATGAAGATACAGAAACCGCCGCGCTGATCTGGCTGCACGCGCTCGCCATCGGCTACGCCCCCGCGTATCTGCGCGAGAACGCCGACGGTGTGCGCCAGGATTGGCCGCGCATCCCCCTGCCTGTGACCGCCGACCGCCTGCGCGCCTCCGCCGCGCTGGGCGCGCAGCTCGCCGCCCTGCTCGATACGGAGACCCCCCTCCCCGGCGTCACCGCGGGGGCCATCCGCCCGGAACTGCGCGAGATCGCCGTGCTGGCCGGCCCCGCGCCGCCGAACCTCACGGTCACCGCGGGGTGGGGCAATGCGGGGCGGGGCGGCATCACCATGCCGGGCAAGGGTACGCGCAGCGAACGCGCCCCCACCGCGGCGGAACGCGTCCCCGGCCTGGGCGAGACGACCCACGACTTGTATCTCAACGACGCGAGCTACTGGCGCAACGTGCCGGCGCGCGTGTGGGATTACACCATCGGCGGCTATCAGGTCATCAAGAAGTGGCTGAGCTATCGCGAGGCGAAATTGCTGGGGCGCGCCATCACCGCGGATGAGGCGCGCGAGGTGCGCGACATGGCGCGGCGCATCGCGGTCATCGCCCTGCTGGAACCCGCGCTGGATGCGAATTACGTCGCGGTGAAAGCGGCGCCCTACGCATGGCCGGGGACGTGAACGCGCGGGCGCGTGGGTCGCGCCGCGCGCCGCGCCGCGCTGTGCGCCCGCCCGACCGTAAACGGATCGGGCTACATGATGGAAGCCCCCTGAATGCAGGTTAAGAATCTATCCGAAAACTGCGCGTCGCTCTCCTTCGTAGCCTGACCGGCCACTTCGTAGTGGGGGGGGGGGGGGGGGGGGGGGGGGCCGCCCCCGGCCGACGCCCCGACCCCCCCGCCAGCAGATAAGGGAGGGGAATATTGTGGTAGATGGAAAGAAAGAC
>JBBQRS010000133.1:0-11272 GCA_038214535.1 Anaerolineae bacterium | reverse complement strand
GGGTGGGGGTCTCCCGCGGTTTTTCCCCCCCCCCCGCCTCTCCCCCCCCCACTAAAAAGAAAGCGACTTGTATCCTTGTCTACTATCCCTGGAGCCATCATGCGCCGATCATCATTCATCCTGACCCTATTCATCCTATTCGCCCTCTCCGCATGTGTACCTGTCGCGCCGGCGACCGCGCCCGCGGCGGTTGACGCCCCCGTGACCGCGTCGCCCGCGGCCGAGGGCCTCACGCCGATCACGCTCGCGATGGGCTACATCCCCAGCGTGCAATTCGCGCCGTTCTACGTCGCGCAGGAGCGCGGCTACTTCCGCGACGCCGGCCTCGACGTAACCTTCCGCCACGGCTTCGAAACCGACCTGCTCAAGCTGGTAGCCACAGATGAATTGCAGTTCATGCTCGGCAGCGGCGAACAGGTCATCCTGGGCCGCAGCCAGGGCCTCCCCGTCCAGTACGTCATGCGTTGGTATCGGCGTTTCCCCGTGGTGCTCTTCGCCAAAGCTGCGCAGGGCATCACCTCGCCACTGGACCTCGAAGGCAAACGGGTCGGCATCCCCGGCCTGTTCGGGGCCAGCTACGTCGGTTGGGAGGCTCTCGTTTATGCCTCCGGGCTGGACCCGAACAAGGTTAGCCTGCAAAGCATCGGGTTCACCCAGGCCACGGCCATCAGCCAGGATCAGGTAGACGCCGCGCTCGATTACGTCGTCAACGGCCCGGTGCAACTGCGCCTGGCCGGCGAGGAGATCAGCGAGCTGCCGGTGGCCGACTACGTGGACCTGCCGTCAAATGGCATCATCACCAACGATAAAACCGCCGCCGAGCGGCCTGAAGTGGTGCGCAGCCTCATCGCCGCGGCGATGCGCGGCCTGCAAGATACGCTGGCCGACCCCGACGCCGCGTTCGAGATCAGCCTCAAATATCTTCCTGAGGCGACCGGCGCGGGCGAAGAGGTCAACCGGGCCATCTTCGATGCCTCGCTCGAGCTGTGGCAGGCCAAGCCGGAGGAGCTGGGCGTCTCTGACCCCGAAGCGTGGCGCAAGGCCGAGGCGTTCATGCGCGAGATGGGCTTGATTCAGGGTGACGTTGTCGTGGACGAACTCTATTCAAATGCCTTCCTGCCAAAGTGACCATGCCGCCGTTCCTTGAGGCGATTGATCTCAACAAGGCCTTCTTCGACCCGCGCCGGAAGGCGTTGATCGCCCTCGCCGGTATATCGTTTCAGCAGCAAGAGGGTGAGTTCCTCACGGTGATCGGGCCGTCAGGTTGCGGCAAGAGCACCCTCCTGCGGCTGCTGGGTGCGCTCGAACTGCCCGACTCCGGCGAGGTGCGCTTACGCGGCGAACTCCTCACCGAACCGAGCCGTGAGATCGGCTACGTGTTTCAGCGTTCCAACCTGATGCCGTGGCGCACGGTGCTGGATAACGTCGTGCTGCCGCTGGAGATCAACCACGCGCCGCGTGACGAAGCGGATGCGCGCGCCGCCGCGTTGGTCTCACTGGTCGGGCTGGACGGCTTCGAAGAGGCGTATCCCAGCCAGCTTTCCGGTGGGATGCAGCAGCGCGTCGCGCTGGCCCGCGCCCTCATCCACGAGCCGGAGCTGCTGCTGCTCGATGAACCGTTCGGTTCGCTGGACGCGCTGACGCGCGAGCGGATGAACACAGAACTGCTGCGCATCTGGAGCCTGCGCCGCCCCACGGTGGTGATGGTGACCCACAGCATCACCGAGGCGCTGCTCCTTTCTGACCGCATCCTCGTCATGTCGCCCCGCCCCGGCCGCATTCGCGCTGAGATCGTCGTGCCGTTTCCGCGCCCGCGTAACCCCGCCATCACCGCCGAGCCGGAATTTATGCGCATGGTGCGCCAGGTGCGGGCCGAAATCGTCGAATAGGTTGATTTTTGCCCCCGGCTGTGCTAGCATTCGGCTGCGTTTCGGGAAGCCTGTCCTCTCCTTGCCCGCGCCTCCCTCCGGTTGCGGGGGGAGTGGAACTGTTTAAGAGTCGATCGGAATATTCGTAGTTTAGCCCCTTGTGGGCGCCTCGGACGGGCACGAGGCCCTATACTATGAGGGTTTTCGGACAGATTTCAAGACCGGGTGCGTATGAGCGATTTAGCAACTCTCAAAATTCTATATCTCGCTGCGGAAGTTGTGCCATTTGTTAAGACCGGGGGTCTTGCAGACGTGGCCGGATCGCTGCCTCCGGCCATCCGGGCATTGGGGCACGACATTCGTGTCGCCATGCCGCGCTATGGGCGACTCGACGCGGGCAAGCTGGGCCTGACAAACGTCCTCGACTCGATTGGCGTGCCGATGGATGACCGGCTCGAGCAGGGCTCCGTCCTTGCGGGGGCGATCGGTTCCGGGGCAAGCCATACCCCCGTCTACCTCATTGACAGCCCGCGTTATTTCGACCGGCAGGGCCTCTATCTCTATCCCGATGACGCCGAACGATTCATTTTCTTCGCGCGCGCCGCCCTGGAGATGTGCCGTGCGCTCGATTGGCGGCCCGATGTGATTCACGCCAACGAGTGGCACACGGCTCTGGTCCCCAACTGGCTGCAAACCACGCTGCGGGACGACCCGTTCTTCGTCGGCGTCACGTCCGTTTATACGGCGCACAACCTGGAATACCAGGGCGTCTTCGGCCAGCGCGTGCTGGAGATCGCCGGGCTGGCCGACCTGGGCTTCATCGCCCACCCCGAGATCGCCGCCGACCTGAACACCGTCGTGGACCTGGCGGCGCGCGGCCTCTACTTTGCCGACATCATCAACACGGTGAGCGAGACGCACGCCCGCGAAATCCTGACGCCCGAATACGGCCACGGTCTCGATCCCATCGTGCGCGACCGGCGCGACCGGCTCTATGGCATCCTGAACGGCATTGACACGGACCTCTATAACCCGGCGACCGACCCCAACCTGGCGTCGCCCTTCTACTTGAGCGCCCTCGAACGGCGCGCGCCCAACAAGGCGGCGTTGCAGCGCGAGGCCGGGTTGGATGTCGACCCCGATGCCCCGCTGATGGGCGTCGTCTCGCGTTTGCTCGATCAAAAGGGCCTCGACCTGATCGCCGGGGTTGCCGATGCCATGCTCAGCCATCTCGGCTGCCAACTGGTGGTCATGGGCACCGGTGAGCTACGCTATCACGAGATGCTCTCATCGTTGACAAAGCGCTATCCCGGTCGCGCGGCCGCCTTCCTGAGTTTCAACCGGCCGGTCAGCCAGCGCATCTACGGCGGCAGCGACATCTTCCTGATGCCCTCGCACTTCGAGCCGTGCGGCCTGAACCAGATGATCGCCATGCGCTATGGTTGCGTGCCGGTGGTGCGCTCTACGGGCGGGCTGGCCGACACCGTCGCCGATTTCCGCCCCGAGACGGGCGAGGGCAACGGTTTCACGTTCGTGGACTACGACCCGATGGCGCTCTATACGTCGCTGGTGCGGGCGGTCGAAACCTATCGCCACGCCGAAACGTGGAACCGGCTGGTGCGTCGCTGCATGGCGCAAGATTTCTCGTGGGGGCCGTCGGCGCATCGCTATGTGGAGCTTTATCGCCGTGCGCTGACCATCCGTCACGTCGCCCCGCGTACCCTGGACGAGTACGCCCGCGACCGCACTATCTCGTAGCGCCGTCTTGCTCGTAGCGCGCAGTCCTCTGCGCCCATTAGGGTGAAAGATGCCTGAAACCGAGAAGCTTTATTACGCCGACCCCTACCTGCGCCATTTCACAGCGCGCATCATCGGCACGCGCCTGCAGGCCGACCGCGTCGCCGTCGCGCTCGACCGCACCGCCTTCTACCCCACCGGCGGCGGCCAGCCCAACGATACCGGCGACCTCGCGGGCCGCGCCGTGCTCGATGTCGCGGCGGAGGATGATCTCGTCTGGCACCTGCTCGACGGCGACGTACCCGCAGGTGACGCCCTGGAGGGCGCTCTCGACTGGGATCGCCGCTTCGATCACATGCAGCAGCACACCGGCCAGCACATCCTCTCGCAAGCCTTCGTCAAGACGTGCGATGCGGAGACGGTGGCGTTTCACCTCGGCGTGGCCTACAGCACCATTGACCTGGGCCGCGCCGATCTATCGCCCCAGGACGTTGGCCGCGCCGAGGCCGCGGCCAACGCCGTGCTCGATGCCGCCCTGCCCGTCACCGCGGGCTTCGTGGATGATGCAACGCTGGCGACCCTGCCCCTGCGCAAGCCGCCTAAGGTCACCGACAAGATCCGCGTGGTGCAGGTCGAGGGCTACGACTGGTCGGCCTGCGGCGGCACGCACGTCGAGAACGCCGCGCAGGTGGGTCTGATAAAAATCACCGGTACAGAGCGCCGCGGCGGCGAACTCCGCGTGACGTTCCTGTGTGGCAAGCGTGCGCGCCGCGACTACGCCCGCCTCAGCGACCTGGCGACCGGACTGGCCGTGCGTTTTTCGGGCGGGCAAGATGACTTGCCCGCCGCGGTCGAGCGCCTCATCGCCGAGAGCCGCGCACTCCGTGACGATATCTCTGACCTGGAAGGCGCGTGGATCGCGGCGACGGCGGACGCCCTGTGGGAGTCGGCACAGCCTGCCGGTGCATGGCGACTGATCGCCCAGGCGCTCGACGCCCCGTCGGATCGGGTCAAGCGGGTCGCGCAGACCGTGCGCGAGAGGCCCGGCGCGGTCGTGTTGCTCGGCGCGCGCGGCGAACGCCCGCAACTGATGTTCACCCGCGCCGACGACGTGGCCCTGGATATGGGGGCGCTGCTTCGCACGGCCGTTGCGGCCGTGGGCGGCAAGGGCGGCGGGCGGCCCGATTGGGCCCAGGGCGGCGCGCCGGATGGCGCGGCGCTGGATGCGGCGCTCGCCGTCGCCGCAGGGGAAGTCTCCGCACGCTCGGTTTGAGCGGCGGACGAAGGGGTAAGGAAGGATAGAGAGATGCGCGAGATATCGCCCGGCATTTACCTGGAGACCGACCAACGCGGCGCGAACTACGCCGGCATTGTTTCGGATGATGGCATCGTCGTGATTGACACGCCCATGATTCCCAAACAGACCAAACTCTTCCGCGATGAGTTGCGTCGGTCTTCAGGTGGCAAAGAATTTCTCTACGTCATCAACACCGATCATCACCGCGGCCACATTCTGGGCAATCAGTTCTTTCTGCACACGCCGGTCGTCGCGCATGACGTGGCCTGGAAGCACATGAAGGGTTACAGCGACAATTTCAAGCAGCGCGTGATTGACTCTTTCAAGCGCGAGCCGGAGACCCAGTCGCAGTTCACCGACATCCAGATCATCATCCCGCGCATCACCTTCTCGCACCGCCTCGACATCGTCAGGGGCGGGCGCGATATCCGCATTATTCGCATCGGCGGCCACACTGCGGCGACCTCGGTCGTGTGGCTGCCGGAAGAGAAGATCCTCTTCGTCGGCGACGCGGTCTGGGTAGACCAGCATCCTTACATGGCACAGGCCAACTCGAAGGAGTGGCTGGACGGCCTGACCTACATCCGCAAGTTCAAGGCCGACAAAATCGTGCCGGGTCGCGGCCCCATCTGCGACCGCGCCGCCACCGACCGCATGTCCGAGTACATCCGGTATATGCGCTCCCGCGTGCGCACATATCACCGCCAGGGCAAGAACAAGCAGGAAACCATCATGCTGGTGTTGCGTGAGGTCGCCGGGTGGTTCCCCATCGCTTCCGCGGTCAAATCCAAGACCGAGTCGCAGATCAAGCAGGGCATCGGGCGCATCTGGAACGAGATGGAGCGCGCCGCCCGCTTGCAAGAGGCCGCGCTGGAGTTGGAGGGCATGGACGCCGAAACGGATGACTCCGGCGACGAATAAGTATCTATCCCAAAACGGCGCGTCGCGCTCCTTCGTAGTCGTGGCTTTAGCCACCGGGGTGGCGCTCAACGGCTAAAGCCGTCACTACAAAGCGAGCTAATTACAAAAAATAATGGCGAAGTCCATCAAAAGCAATCAAATGACCCCCGCGGACGAGTTGCGCGCCTTGCTTGCCGACTCGGAACGCCTGGTGGTCTCACTGCGCGGCCGGGGCGTGGATGCAAAGGAACTGTTAGAGGACATGGATCGCATCGCAACGCTGTGGCCGC
This sequence comes from Anaerolineae bacterium, assembly GCA_038214535.1. Taxonomy (GTDB): domain Bacteria; phylum Chloroflexota; class Anaerolineae; order CG2-30-64-16; family CG2-30-64-16; genus JBBQRS01. The sequence continues at coordinate 5,180 of JBBQRS010000133.1, read as the reverse complement.
AGTTGGAAGCGGCGGGCGTTGACCTGCGCGCCGAGGAAGGCCGCTGGCTGACGCTCCAGGCCAACCTGCGCACCCACGGCCCGACCCTCCTCCGCGAGTTGTCTGCGGCCGGCGGGCTGGCCGCGTTGCGCCGCCAGAAATATGGGGATACGCGCGCGCCCGAATGGTGGTATCTCGACGAAGAACTTAGCGCCCAACGCACGCAGAAGCTGCGGCGTACCGTATTGACCGTCGCCAGCATCGTAGGCGCAGTCCTGGTGGCTTACTTCGTCTTCAACATGCTATTCCCCACTGACCCCAATGTTCAGGGCTCCGTCTCCGCCATCATGGCCGGGCAGCAGAAGGCTCAGCAAGCCGATTGGGAAGGGGCGCTGGCCGATTACCGGCGCGCCGCCGAGTTCACGCCTGACGATCCCGAACCGTGGGCCTCGATTGTGGCGATTGAGACGAAGTTGGGCAACCTCGAAGAGGCCGCCGCGGCCGATGCAACCTTGCGACGCCTGGTACCCGATGACGTGGCCTATCACAACCAGCGCGCCCAGATTTTCGCCGCGTTTGGGATGAACGAAGAGGCCGTGGCCGAGGGGCAGGCTGTCCTGGCGCTGGATCCTGAAAACCCGGAAGCGCATTTCAGCATCGCGGGCGCCTACGAGAACATGGGCAATTTGGAGAACGCCGTCAAGTACATGGAGCTGGCGTCGCAATATGCGGATGCGCGGGGCAAGAGTGAATTGACCGTGATTTCGCGCTACCGGCTGGCGATGCTGATGCAGCAATTCTCCTTCAGCCCGCCGTCCACGCTCACGCCCGCGCCCGCGCCGGAATAGGCGGATGTTCCCAACTCGTGTGGAGTGCGCATCCTCAGATGCGCCGGAGGGTGAGCGGGAGAGTGGTGAGGGCGTGAGGGCGAGGAAACCTCACCCCTACGAGGGACGGGGCGATACACCGTAGGGGCGGGGTTGCCCCGCTCGTCGCGCCCCGCTCGCGTTCAGTCAATCAACCGCGCGATGGCCGGCGCAACGTTCGTGAGATCGTCCAGCCCGGCGGTGAACCGGCGACGCAGTTCCGGTGCGCCGATCACCAACGCAGGGACGAGATTCAGCGTGTGACCGCGCACGCTCAGGTCTTCCATGTTGCCGTGATCTGACGTCACCAGAATCAACCCGGCGGCGTCGTCCCAGGCGGCCAGCAACCCGCCCAGCACGGCATCAAGCGTGTCCAGCAATCCGAGGGCCGCGGCCATGTCCTGGTGATGTCCGGCGTAATCGGTGAGCCAGTATTCGAAGAACGCGAAGTCGTATTGCGACGCCAGTTCGGCCAATCGTCGCCCCGCCGCATCGGGCGTCAGGAGCGGGGTCTGCGGCAAGGCCAGTCGGTCGCGCCAGCCCTCGCCGGTGAAATCCGCCGCCAGGGCGCGGCCCGCGAACAGGTCGGCGTCCGTCAGCAGCGGCACGCCCGCGCTGACCGCGGCCAGCGGGATCGCCGAATAAAGCCGTCGGCCGCTCTCGATGCCGGCGAAATAACCGGGCGGGTACGCGTTGAGGAAGCTCGTTTGCCGTCCGGCGTCGTTCAGGGTGCGAAACAGGTTGCCATTCCGCAGATACGCGGCGACGTCAGGGTTAGGCTTCGGCCCGTAGTGATACCCCAACTCCGCGGGGATGTTGCGCCCCGTGAGAAGCACGGCCTGCCCGGTGGCCGACTGCGGCGCGCCCTCCACGCCCAGCGTGGCATCCAGCGCGACGAGGGTTGCCCGCTCGGTGTCCAACGGCGTAGTCTCGACGATCAACCGTTTGCCGCCCAGCAGCGCGCGCAGGTTCGGCATCGGCGCGACGGCAAGCGGGTTACTCGCCGGGGCGTCCGGCCCCAGCCCCACGCCGTCGAGGAACAGGAAGAGAACTCTTGGACGGGTCGCCTCGGTGCTGCGGGACCGCCGCATTTCATCAGAAAGGTTCGAGTGTTTCATGGAAGACGCCTATCGTATCGAAAAAGACTCGTTAGGACAAGTCCGCGTGCCTGCCGCCGCGCTCTACGGCGCGCAGACCCAGCGCGCCGTAGAGAACTTTCCCATCAGCGGGATGCGCCCTTACCCCGCATTCGTCTGGGCGATGGGGATGATCAAGCGCGCGGCCGCCGAAGTCAACCGCGACCTGAGCCTGCTGGATGACGCCTACGCCGCGGCCATCGTGCAGGCCGCGCAGGAAGTGATTGACGGCGTCCATGCCGATCAGTTCGTCGTGGATCCCTTCCAGGCGGGCGCAGGCACCAGCCACCACATGAACGCCAATGAGGTGATCGCCAACCGCGCGAACCAACTCCTCGGCTACGCGCTCGATGACCCGCAGAAGCCGATCAGCCCGAACGATCACGTCAACATGGCGCAGAGCACCAACGACACCGTGCCCACCGCGATTCGGCTGGGCAGCCTATGGCGGTTGGACGAGCTGCTTGCCGCCCTCGACGGGCTGGCCGCGGCGCTCGATCTCAAGGCCGCCGAGTTCGACGACGTGGTGAAATCGGGTCGCACGCACTTGCAGGACGCCGTGCCCGTCCGGCTTGGGCAGGAGTTCGGCGCCTATGCGCAGGCGATCCGCAACGACCGCGAGCGCATTGCCACAGCGGGCGACCGGCTGCGGCGGCTGGGGATTGGCGGCACGGCCACCGGTACCGGCCTCAACGCCCACCCCGAATATCACGCACGCATGGTTGCCCGCCTCAGTGAGTTGACCGGCCAGCCGTTGCGCTCCAGCGGCAACCTGTTCGAGTCCATGCAGAGCATGGCCGACCCCGCGGACTTCTCCGCCGCGATGCGCACGCTGTGCATCACCCTGACGCGCATCGCCAACGATTTCCGGCTCCTCAGCAGCGGCCCCGCCACCGGGTTGGACGAAATCCGCTTGCCCGCGGTGCAACCCGGCAGCAGCATCATGCCCGCGAAGGTGAACCCCGTGCTGGCCGAGATGCTCAACATGGTGTCGTTTCACGTCCAGGGTTGCGACCTCACCGTCTCGCTCTGCGCTCAGGCCGGGCAGCTCGAACTCAACGTGATGATGCCGATCCTGGCGCACAACCTGTTCGAGATGATGCACGTCCTGATCGGCGCGCTCACCGCGTTCACCGACAAATGCGTCGTCGGCGTCGCGGCCAACCGCGAGAAGGCGACCGGCTGGCTGGCGAAAAATGCCATCCTGGTGACCGCGCTCAACCCGGTGATCGGCTATCTCAATGGCGCGGCTGCGGCCAAGGAGGCGATGGCGACCGGCAAGACCATCAAGGAAGTCGTGGTCGAGAAGGGGCTGCTGAGCGCGGAGCAGGTGGACGCCCTGCTCGACGTGCGCTCGCTCACCGAGGGCGGCATCAAGGGTACCGGGGGCGGGGGCGGATGACGCCGGTTCCCGTCACCGAGTGGCTTTTCCCGGTCGCCCTGATCGTCATGGCGGTGGGGCTGATCGGCATCGCGCTGCCCGTGCTGCCCGGCATCCTGCTGATCTGGATCGCCGGGCTGGTCTACGCCATCGTCGAGCGTTTTGCGACCTTCGACCCGCTCTCGTTCGGGGTCTTTACTTTGCTGGGCGCGTTCGGCATGGCCTCCGAGTTCCTGCTGACGCAGGCGGGCGCGAAGGTCGGCGGCGCGAGCACCCGCGCCATGATCGGCGGCGCGGTGGGCGGCGTGGTCGGGCTGATCGTCGGTTTCTTCGTCGGCGGTATCGGCGCGATGCCGGGCGGCCTCATCGGCGCGCTGGTCGGCGTGACGCTGGTCGAATATTTGCAGCACCGCAATCTCAAGCAGGCCGGCAAGGCTGCGGGCGGCTGGATGGCGGGCTGTCTCGCCTCCAAGCTGGTCGAGTTCCTGATCGCCCTCACGATGATCGCGATCTTCGTCTGGCAGGCCGGCCTCCGACGCTAACCCCGCGGGGTGCGCATCCGCAGATACACAATTACCCCGCGGAGTCAGCATCCTCAGATGCGGGCATCGCGGGACAAAGCGAATAGAAACGGAGCAATCCCATGAAAGTCGTAGTCATCGGCGGCACCGGCCACGTCGGAACCTACATGATCCCGCGTCTCGTCGCCCTGGGCCACGATGTCACCGTGATCAGCCGCGCCCAACGCGAACCGTATCGCCCCGACGGCGCATGGTCCGCCGTCCGGTTCGTCACGCTCGACCGCGCGGCGGAGGAACAGGCCGGGACCTTCGGCGCGCAGGTCGCCGCGCTCGAAGCAGACGTGGTGATCGACATGATCTGCTTCACGCTGGACAGCGCGCGCCATCTGGTCGAGGCGCTACGCGGCCGCGTGACGCACTTCTTGCATTGCGGCTCGATCTGGGCGCACGGCCCCACCGTGATCGCGCCGACGCTGGAGTCGCACCCGCGCCGGCCCTTCGGCGAGTACGGGGTGCAGAAGGCCGCCATCGAAGCGTACCTGCTGGGCGAAGCGCATCGTAACGGCTTTCCGGCTACTGTGCTGCACCCCGGCCACATCGTCGGCCCCGGCTGGAACCCGCTGAACCCCGCGGGCAACTTCAACCCGATCGTCTTCACCCGGCTGGCGCGTGGCGAGAAGGTTCTGCTGCCCAACTTCGGCCTCGAGACGGTGCATCACGTCCACGCCGACGACGTCGCGCAAATTATTATCCAGGCGATGATTTATCGCAGCGCGTCCGTGGGCGAGAGCTTCCACGCGGTGTCACCGGCGGCGCTCTCGTTGCGCGGCTACGCCGAGTCAGTGGCGGGCTGGTTCGGCAGGGAGCCGCGCTTGCGGTTCATGCCGTTCGAAGAGTGGGCGAAGACCGCCTCGCCGGAGGACGCCGAACAAACGTTCGGCCACATCGCGCGCAGCCACAACTGCTCGATTGCGAAAGGCCGTCACTTGATTGGCTACAATCCGCGCTACTCATCGCTGGAGGGCGTCCGCGAGGCGGTGGACTGGCTCGTCGCGCGCGGCGTGATCGAGGTCGCATGACCTTCTTCGTAGTCGCGACTTCAGTCGCCGCATCTGACGCCCAGAGCGGCTGAAGCCGCGACTACAAAGACGAGATCGCATGACCTTCTTCGTAGTCGCGGGGGGAGGCCCCCCCTTTGAAGCCCCCAGCGGCGGGAGGCGCGCCAACAAAAAAGAGATAGCAGGAACCACAGCGCACGACCGGGGGTTAGCCCCCCCCGGGGAGGCCCGAGGGGGGG
>JBBQRS010000132.1:0-11453 GCA_038214535.1 Anaerolineae bacterium | reverse complement strand
GTGAAGGCTTTAGCCGCCATCCCGCCCACCGGCGGCTGAAGCCGCGACTACGAGGGGGGAGTGGAATTCCCGCGGTGCGGCGACGGCTTTGACGCACGCCCCGAAAGACGCTAGAATCATCCGTGAGCCGTAGTCGCGGTTCGCCTGTGATTCTCTGCCCTGTCACACCCGGAGGAGGAATAACGATGAAACGCTCCCTGATCTTACTCTCGCTGCTGGCGTTGGTCAGCATGCTGTTCGCGGCGTGCGCGCCCGCGGCGGCGCCGGCGCCACCCGTCTCGGCGACGGAAGTCCCCGCGGAAGCGCCCACGGCGATGCAACCCGTCTTGCCGACGGCCACCGATGCGCCGGCGGACGCGCCCATCGTCGAGGCGACCGCCGCGCCGGTGGTGGAACCGGCCGGGCTTTCCGCCGCAAAAACGCTGCGCCTGCCCGACCTGGCGGGTCGAGAGGTCGTGGCGGTGACGGAGAACGCCTACACCCCACTGAACTTCGTGGACCCGGTCACCGGTAAGGCGGTGGGCTGGGAATATGACGCCATCGAAGAAATCTGCCGCCGCCTGAACTGCACCGTGGACTGGCAAATCTCATCGTGGGACGCCATGATTCCCGCCGTGAAGGACGGCCAGTTCGACGTGGGGATGGACGGCATCACCATCAACGCCGAGCGCAAGGCGCAGGTGGACTTCTCGATGCCGTACATGACCTCGCAACAGTTCATGCTGGTGCGCGCCGGGGAAGACCGCTTCACCGACGCGGCGAGCTTCGCGGCGGACGAGGAGCTGCTGATCGGCTCGCAGGCGGGCACGACCAACTTCTACACCGCGGTGTACGAAGTGTTGGACGGCGACGAGGCCAACCCACGCATCAAGCTGTTCGAGACCTTCGGGGCGGCCGTGCAAGCGTTGCTGACCAACGACGTGGACATGGTGCTGATGGACGCCGCGTCCTCGAAGGGCTATATCGGCGCGAACCCGAACAAGCTGGAGACCATCGGCGACCCGCTGGGCACGGAGGAGTTCGGCTTCATCTTCACGCCCGGCTCCGATCTGGTGGCGCCGTTCAACGCGGCCATCGCGCAGATGAGCGCCGACGGCTACCTGGATTATCTCAACAATCGGTGGTTCTTCTTCACCGACCCCAACGCCGAGGACATGTACGACAGGCTGCCTGATCTGGAAGGCCAGGAAGTCATCGCCGTGACGGAAAACGCCTATACCCCGCTCAACTTCGTGGACCCTCTCACCGGCGAGGCGGTGGGCTGGGAATATGAGGCCATCGAGGAAATCTGCCGCCGCCTCAATTGCACCGTGGACTGGCAAATCTCCTCGTGGGACGCCATGATCCCTGCCGTTAAGGACGGCCAGTTCGACGTGGGCATGGACGGCATCACGATCAACGACGAGCGCAAGGAACAGGTGGATTTCTCGATCCCCTACATGCGCTCGGAGCAGTTCATGCTGGTGCGCGCGGATGAGGATCGGTTCCAGACGCCGCAGGAATTCTCACAGAACCCCGACCTGCTGATCGGCTCGCAGGCGGGGACGACCAACTTCTACACCGCGGTGTATGAGGTGCTGGACGGCGACGAGGCCAACCCGCGCATCAAGATCTTCGAGACCTTCGGCGCGGCGGTGCAGGCGTTGTTGACGGGCGACGTGGACATGGTGCTGATGGACGCCGCCTCGACGCGGGGGTACATCGGCGCGAACCCGGACGCCCTCAAGAGCATCGGCGAGCCGCTGGGCTCGGAGGAGTTCGGCTTCATCTTCACGCCCGGCTCCGATCTGGTGGCGCCGTTCAACGCGGCCATCGAAACGATGCAACAGGATGGTTACGCCGGGCACCTGAACCTGCGCTGGTTCTATCTGTACGATTCGGCCGCCAACTGATCTGCACGTTCGCAACGATCTACGAAGCTGGAGGGCGGCCCACAGGCAGCCTTTCAGCTTCGTACTTTTCTCTCCCCTTCGTAGTCACGGCTTCAGCCGTGGGGGGCAGCGCAGCGGCTGAAGCCGCCACTACGAAGGGCCTTGTGCCCGTCGCGCGACGCCCACAAGGGGCTAGACTACGTATCATTTCATCAAGGGAGCGCACCATGAGCGCAGACACACTGACCTCGCCCGACGCACGCCGGCCTTCCCTGGGGAAGCGTTTGCGCGGCGTCCCCTACTGGCTGGTCACCGCCATCGTTCTGGCTGTCGTTTTTCTCGGGGTCATGCTGACCGACGCCGATTACCGCGTCATCCTGACGGCGGTCTCGCAGGGGGTCCGAACGACGATCACGGTGACGCTGATCGCCTACACGCTCTCGCTGATCCTGGGCCTCATCATCGGGCTGATGCGCGTCTCGCACAACCGGCTCGCCAACGAGGTTTCGACCTTTTACGTGGAGATCGTGCGCGGCGTACCGATGCTGGTGATCCTGTATTACATCGCCTTTGTGGCTGCACCCGCGCTGGTTATCCCGATCAACTCGGCGGGGCGCGCCCTCTTGTCCCTCGGCATCCTGGCCGACCCGGCGCAGGCGTTGACGGAAGTGACGGTGCGCCAGATGAACTTCACGGTGCGCGCCGTCCTGGCGCTGACCATCGGTTACAGCGCCTTCATCTCGGAGATCTTTCGGGCCGGCATCGAGTCTATCGGGCGGGGGCAGATGGAAGCGGCGCGCTCGCTGGGGATGAGCTATCCGAAGGCCATGCGTTATGTCATCTTGCCACAGGCGATCCGCAACGTCTTGCCGCCGCTGGGCAATGACTTCATCGCCATGCTCAAGGATTCCTCGCTGGTGTCGGTGTTGGGCGTGCAAGACATCACCCAACTGGGCAAGGTCTATGCGGCCAGCACGTTCCGTTTCTTCGAGACGTATAACGTGGTGGCCTATTTGTATCTGATTATGACGGTGGGGTTGGCGTTGATTCTGCGGGGCGTGGAGAAGCGGATGCCGGGGCGAGAGAGGTAATCTTTCGCGGCCCCTTCGTAGTGAAGGCTTTAGCCGCCGTCCTGCCCCCCCAACGGCTGAAGCCGTCACTACAAAGGGCTGGACGAGACGACTCGCCTTCGTAGTGAAGGCTTTAGCCGCCGTCCTGCACCCCCAACGGCTGAAGCCGCCACTACAAAGGGCTGGACGAGACGACTCGCCTTCGTAGTGAAGGCTTTAGCCGCCGTCCTGCACCCCCAACGGCTGAAGCCGTCACTACAAAGGGGATTTGGGTAGACTCCTATAGAATCTTCGTCAGTTCCGAGGGGGAATCCACCACCAGGTCGGCGTCGCGCAGGTCTTGCGCGGTTCCGAAGCCACAGAGCACGCCCACCGACAACGCGCCCGCCAGCCGGGCGGCGCGCACGTCCAAATTCGTGTCGCCAACCATGACGCACTGTTCCGGCGACAGCCCCAGTTGTTCGGCGGCCTTTTCGACCGGCATAGGGTGCGGCTTGAGCCGGCGCACATCATCGCGCGTGATGACCACCCAGAAGAGATCGCCCAACCCCTGCTGCGCCAGGTAAGCGGCCGCATCCTCGCGGCTGCGCGAGGTCACCACGCCGAGCATCAAGCGTTGCTGCGCGAGTTGGCGCAACATCGCCGTGCTGCCGTCCACCGGCGCGAACTCCGCCGGTTCGCGATGGCCCTGAAACGCCCGCACGAAGCCGTTGACCTTGAAGAGCGCCCCATCGAGGTGCATGATGTCCAGAAAAGTGATCGCGCGGTTGGCGAGGCCCTCGTTCGCCATGAGCACCCGGCGGGTCATCCGGCGGCGCTGTGCGACGGGCAGCGTCTTCTCCAGGAAACTCGATAGCGACACAATGCGTTCGATGATCGCGTCATCCGTCTCGATCAGGGTCCCGTCGAGATCGAAGAGCACCGCGCGCAGCGGGTGCGCGGCCACGCGCTCATCCCAGGCCGCCTTCGCATCGGATGAAGTTGCGGCCTCCGGAAACGGGTCCAGGTCGAACAGCTTGTGCGCCACGTAAGAGCCGATGACGCGCAGCGAGGCGATGGTGGGCGCGGCCAGGAGGATGCCGAGCACGCCCGCGATTTGCGCGCCCGCAGCCGCGCCGATGATGACGATCGCGGGGTGCAACGCGATCCGGCGGCCCACGATGCGCGGCATCAGATAAGCGTTCTCGACCTGCCCCAGCACCACGTAAGAGAGGGCCACGATGATGCCGAACGCGAGGTTGGGGATCGGCAGCCATGATGAACCGATGATCAGGGCAATCAGGACGGAGGGAATGGCGGCTATCGTCAGGCCGATGCCGGGGACGAATTCCATCACCGCCGCCAGCAGACCGAGCGCCGGCGCGTTGCGCACCCCCAGAACGGCCATCATGATCCACACGATGATGCCGATCACGGAATTCATAACGAACTGGCCCTGCACGAACAGATTCCAGACCGAGCCCAGTTCGCTGATCAACCGGTCCAGCTCGGCGCGCCAGGAGAGGGGAACCAGGTTCAAGACGCCGCCGCGAATGCGCGGGCCGTCACGCACGAGGATGAACACCAGGATGACGATGAAGAAGATCCAGAAGAGGCTGGTGACGGCGCCGATGACCACCGACGCGGCGCCCGTTGCGACCGGGAATAAGTAGCGTTGCAGGTTCTGGATCGTGGTCAGGTCGGGCTGGATCACGCTGCGCAGCCATTCATTCACCGGTGTATAGAGGGGGCCGAGATCGAAGGTCAACTCGGGCGTGATCGTCACGGGCCGGGGTGTGACATTCAGAAGCTCGGTGACGACGCTGACCAGGGTTGCGCCGAAGGAAACGATGAGGTTATAGAGCGCCGGGGACACCAGCACGACCGTCACGATGAGGACGATGATCGCCGTGAGCAACACAATGGCCGCCAGCAACGTGCGCGACCACCCGGTGCGCTTTTCGAGTCGGTTGACCGGCAGCGAGATCACGTAGGCAAAGAGGATCGCCAGGGCGAGCGGCCCCAGGATGACGTGAATGCGAAACAGGAGCCATACCGCGCCGATCAGGCCGGCAATCACTACCAATTGCTTGAAGAAGGGACTCCAGCGAGTCGTCGTCACGGTATATCCTTCAAACCGACATCTCAGAGGCGGACCGATTTAAGTGCAATCTTACCACAGGCAGAGATAAGAGCGAAAGCTGTGGCAAAAAAGATCGGGCGTTTGGGGTGTACCCCACGCGCCCGATGCGTTCATGCGGCTGAAGCCGCGACTACGCAGATGAACTGGCCGATGTTCTTTGTAGTGGCGGCTTGTAGCCGCAGTCGCGCCCCCTGGCGGCTGAAGCCGCGACTACGAAGATGGTGAGCGGCCCCCTTTGTAGTAACGGCTTTAGCCGTTGGGGCATCCCCTGGCGGCTGAAGCCGCGACTACGAAGGTCATGGCCGGCGGACCGAGGGTTATTTCGGTCCGCCGGTGCGTTCGCCGTCGCTTACGGGAGGATCACCGGGCAGTCCGGCGCAGTGCCGACGCCGTTACTGTCGGTGCAGACGATGCGGCCCTGAGGGGTCGGGTTCACCGGTGTGTTGGCGCCGATGTAATCCGCCAGCACCTGGTCCATGATATTCTGAGTGGTCATCCGGGCAGCCAGGTTCGGATACCCGTCGCCGCCGTAAGCCACGAAGTCGTTGGTTGCCAGCATGTAGTTCGAGCCGGCCGTCAGATCAACGGACGCGCCCGTACACGTCCCGTCAGCAGCCTGGCGCACCGCGCCCAGCACGCGGCTGCCGGGGGCCGCGGCGATGTCGTAGGTGAAGCAGAGGCCCGAGACCTGCGGGAAGCGCCCGTCGCTGGTGGTCGTGCCGAAGAACGACACGCCATTCTCCAGGAACGCTTTCAACTCAGCGCCTGAGATTTCCACCGTCGCCGCCACGTTCCCGAACGGCAACACGGCGAGCACCTGGCCGCGCGTGATGGGGTACGGAGGCGGGACGAAGGCCGGGCAAGAGTCGCCGGCGATGTCTGTCGTCGGGCAGGTCAGGTTGGCGCGCAGGCCGCCCGCATTGGTGAGAGCGAAGTCGGTGAGATAGGTCGTACGAAGCGCATCGGCCGTCAGGTCACCGATCAGCGACTCGCAGCGACGACCGCTGGGGTTGCCGCAGATGTCCGCGCGCGGGATCGCGACGCTGGATTCACCGACGATCGTATTGAAGATCGGCCCCAGTTGGACGTTCAGATCATCAATCATCGCCTGGAGTTCGGGATCCGGCGTGACGCCGATGTTCCACGGTTTGTGGTAATCGCCCGTCATGTAGATCACCGTGCCGCGGTTGGCGTCAATCGTGAACCGCGTGCGGTTGAACCGGACGCCGGCGTTGATGTTCTCGGTGACCATCCTGCCGTTGGGCCGGAAGGTGATGAACTGCTGATGGGTATGACCGCCATACACGGCGTCTACACCCACCAGTTCATCGGCAAAGTCGAGCAACGGGCTGGTCGCCGGATCGGGCGCCGTGATTGTGCCGCCATTTGCGCCGATGTGCCCCACTGCCAGCACCACGGTCGCCCTGGTCTTGCCCTTGAACTGCGCCACAGTCGCGTTCACGGCCGCGGCCGGATCGGTGATCACGAACGGATCGAGGTAACCGGGGAAGATGAGATCAGGCAGTTCAGGCAGCGTGTAACCGACCACGCCAACCGTGTACCCGCTGAACTTGAAGACTTTCGAAGGCGACCATTCGGCGGGCGTCTTGCCCGTCGCCGGGTCCACGACGTTGGCCGCCAGGTAAGGATGATCCGCCAGCGGGATCAACTCGGTGCGGAGATACTCCTGCCCGTAGTCGAACTCGTGGTTGCCCAGCGCGTCCGAGGTGATGCCCATCATGTTCTTGGCTTCGATGGTGGGTTTGTCGCCAAAGAAGTTCGAGATGGGCGGCGTCGCGCCGGTCGAGTCACCGGCGGCAATCGTCAGCGAGCCGTCCTTCGCTTCGCCCCGATATACGTCGAACCACGGCTTGAGGAACGCCGCGCCGCCGATCGCGAACGAAGGATTGCTGACCCCGGTCCCACTGAGGTTATCCGACGTCTGGGTCAGGGGGACGAGCTGGCCGTGATAGTCGTTGATGCTCAACACGGTGAGCTCTTTGTATTGGCTCGGCGCCTTGAACAGCTCGTACATGATGCGCCCGCGGGCGTTGATGGGGCCGGGGAAGTTCAGCATGAACGAGAGGGTCGGCGTCAGGTCAACGGCGCGGACGCCCGCCACGGGGCCGCCCTTCCAGATGCCGGGGCCGGAGGCCACGAAGGTGGCGTGCATGTTGACGTTATCCGCCAGATTGACGGTCTCCGGCAGATAGCCGTGCTGGCCGAAGAATTGCGAGAAGGCGATCGTCTGGCGCATCGTCGCCGCGTCGAACTGATACGGCGGTTTCAGCACCACGACCACGTCGCCGCTGCGGTTGGGATGCAGCGAGTCGCTGCCGTCCACGTCGCGCAGTTCTTCCTTCATCATAATCCTGAGCACGACGCTCGCGCCGGAGTTCGCCGGATCGGTCAGGCCCTGGAAGGCGTTCACAATCGCCGTCCGCACCTGGGCATAAGTCGTCCCGGCGGGCAGCGTCGAGTTGACATAAATCTGCGCCGTACCGCCCGCCCAGCAGGCCTTGGCGAGGTTGACTGCGCCGGTTCCGGTCGCCGCGCGGCAGTTGCTGAAGACTTCGCTGCCGTCGCCGTTCTTCTGGATGCCGGCGTCGGCCAGCACCTTACCGGCGTTCACGGCCAGCCATTGCGCGCCGAAGCCATGATCGGAGGTGGCGAAGACGGTGGTCTTGTTGCGCCCCATCATCAGGCGGGCCAGGGCCAGCGTCTCGTCGGCCTCAGAGTAGGCGGCGCGGATGTAGCCATCCGCGATTTCGGGGGTGATGACCTGGCCGAAGGAGGTGTAGGTGTTGTAGTACGGGTTGTTGACGCCGTTCACCGAGGAAGTCGTCAGCCCCAGGAACATATGGGAGAACTCATCGGTGATCGGGTTGCCCAACAGGAACAGATCGGGCACATAACCCATGCCCATGACGGTCCCACCACCCACCTTCGGCGACGGGCCCGTACCCAGGATGTACTTGAGGTAGGCGTGATGGGCATCTTTCCATTTCAGGCCCTGCTCGGCGTAGGTGTCCGCGTCCACCAGCCCCGACTCGAACACGGCATAGTCGGCGGCGGTCGAGCTGGGGAACCACTTGTTGAGATCCTCCTCGAAGTCACCGGGGTAAGCGCAGCCGTTGCAGGTGGCAATGGCGCGCGCCGCCGAGGTGAAGAAGAGGCTGAACTGGCTCAGGTCGGGCGTGAAGAGCATGGACTTGACGTAGAAGCCCGCCGTCTTGCCCGAAGTGAGGGTCATCTTGATATCGGCCCAGCCGCCCTGCATCAGGTTGGCGACGGCCATACTGCCATTCTTACCGACGGCATGGGGCGCGATCATGACCTTGTTGTAGTTGGACACGCCGTCGTTGGTCGTGTCGTAGACGTAGAAGTCGTATTGGTCGTCCGCGACGGACGACGAGGCGATGTCGAACGTGCCTTGTTTGGCCGTGCTGAAGCTGGTGGGGACGTTGCTCCAACCGGCGGCGTCGGCCAGGTCATAGCGCTGATACTGGACGCCGAACGCGGCGGCCCCGGCGGGCTGGCCGGGCACATCCCAGTTGGTCCACAGGCCGCGGTTCGAGTAGAAACTGCGATAGTCAATCACGGGGCCTTGCAACGGGGTGGAGGTGCGAGAGCCGCCGGCCCATTCCAGCGAGACGACCCGCTTGCCGGCGCGTTCTGCGGCTTCCCCGATGGTGTCGGCCTGGAGGACGCCGTCCGAGAACGCCGCCGTACGGTTGTTGAACAGGTCGCCGGAGCGGAAGAAGGTGTTGTTGGTCGAACCATGTTCGCTGGGGTACGTGCCGGTCGCCAGGGTGTACCACCCGACGCCGGTGTTGGGCGGGAAGGCTTGCACGAGACCGTTATCGCCCTTCACGCCTTTTGCCATCAACTCGGCATACGTGGGCATGTCGCCTTCTGAAGCATAGCGCTCCATCATGTCGGGGCGCATCCCGTCGGCGGCGAAGAAGATCGCCTTGTAAGCAAGCGGCCTCGGCGGCTGAGGCGCGCCTGCGGGTGCGGCGCTCGCGCTGAGGGGCGCAAGCAACATCACGGCCAGCAGGCTGAAAACCAGCAGCCTGTACACGGACTTCCTACTCATGGGAGCGTCTCCTTTCAACAAACCATACGGAAATTGGGTCGGGCCGACGGCGCACTTAACTCAGGGTGAACGCGGAGACACCCACCCCGGGGTATGAGCTATCGGCAAGCGGATGAGAAACTTCGACGAACCGGCAGATGCTGGCATTAGCAGAAGATACCTATCCGGCAGATGATAGTAATATCATGCCTCGATTAAGAGGCCGGCAAGGTTCCGTGATGCAGCGATGAAGAGAAGGTTAAACTATCTTCAAGGAGCGCCGCAGGGCGACCGATTCTCCACGGCCGATCACCCCAGGAATTCCAAATGAAGGCGCTTCTCAATGACTGGACTGGAGGCTTTAGCCGGTTTTTGTGGCAATAGGCGTCATGTGCGCAACCGGCTGAAGCCTCGACTCCGGGTATATTTGGAATTCCTGCCGATCACCCCATCACCCCTTGCATATTGAGTATAGCAGGGCTGTGGGGTTAATTCAAGCACAATTTTGGGGAAAAGAGAAAATCGCGGGGGATAGGTTGGAATCTCGCCGAGTACTCACGGATCATCCCTTTGTAGTGACGGCTTTAGCCGTTGCGCGGCCCCTCGGCGGCTGAAGCCGCCACTACGAAGATGGGCCGGCCGATGTTCTTTGTAGTCGCGGCTTTAGCCGCAGGGGGTTGTGGCCGCGGCGTGGATGTCTATGATGAAGAAGTCGGGCTGGCAGTAGAGGCGCACCGGCGGCGTCTCCGCGCCCAGGCCCGACGTGACGAAGAGATGCGTGCCGCCGACCACAAAATGACCGTGGTCAAATCTGCGCCCGTACTCCGACGGCACGACCAGCGAGCCGATCCCCGGCAGGCGAAGCTGCCCGGCGTGGTAGTGGCCGGAGAAGACCGCAGCCACGCCCGGCCCGCCCAACTGCGTGATGTTGTCCGCCGTGTGCGAGAGGGTCAGCCCCATCTCGCCGTCCTGCGGGCGCGGCAGGGCGAGGTTCGGCCCCGACCAGGGGGTCTGACAGCCGCAGATCAGCAGCGCAGAGCCGTCGGACAGGACCAGCCGCTCGCAGCGGTCGTCGAGCAAGGTCACACCGGCCCGGCGCACGGCATCCGCCACCTCCTCGCCGTCCACCCAGTAATCGTGGTTGCCGAGGATCGCATAGGTTCCCAACCGCCCGCGCACCGTGGAGAGGACGGGCGGGATCAGTTCGACGCCGTGGCCCTTGCTCAGGAAATCGCCGGTGAAGAAGACCAGATCGGGGTTTGCTTCACGCGCCTGCTCGACGGCGGCGCAGAAGTAGGCCATCGGCACGCGGTCGCTGAGGTGCAGGTCGCTGATGTGGGCGATGCGCAGGTCGGGGCCACGCCAGCCGGGGGCGGCCACCTCGTAGCGCGCAAGCGCCATGTCGGTGGTGGTGATGGGCCGCGTCCACGCGAAGGGTATCGAATGCCGCTCTACCGGGTCTGAACCGGCATCCCGTCGGCGCATGGCCTTCAAGCGCAGTTGCTCCGCCGCCGCGACGGCGACCACGAATGAGGGCGGCAGCAACCAGAGCGGGTTATCGAGCGTGAGGCCCAACACCAGGCCGGCCAGCGTCAGCCCGACAAAACTCAACACGATCATCACCATCTTCGGCGCGCCCTTACGAAACGGCATCAGATAGCGGTTGATAAAATAGATGAAAATACACTCGGCTGCGACAAGATAGACGGCCAGGAACGCAAAACGTAGCAACACGTCGGGCCGGCTCATGGCGCTGCCGCCCGTGCGCACGCCAGCCGCACCGTCGCCGCATGGATCTCCACGGTGTCCTCGATGGGACGCGCATAGCCGCCCGCCATCACCACGGCAACCGGAAGATCACGGGTCGCACACGCGTCCAGCACCAGCGCATCGCGCGCGGCCAGCCCCTGTTTGCTGAGCGCGAGGCGACCCAACGTGTCACCCGCATAGGGGTCCGCGCCGGCGAGGTAGATCACGAAGTCGGGCTGCGCGGCCGCCCACACCACGTCGAGCGCGGAACGTAGGGCGGCCAGATACGGCGCGTCGCCGGTGGCGTCGGGCAGCTCCACGTCCAGGTCGCTCTGCTCTTTGTGAAACGGGAAATTTTTCGCGCCGTGGATGGAGAAGGTGAAGATCGTCGGGTCGGCGGCGAGGATGGCGGCCGTGCCGTTGCCCTGGTGTACGTCGCAATCTATGACGGCGACGCGGCGGGCGCGGCCCTCGGCCTGCATCAGGCGGGCGGCCACGGCCACGTCATTGAAGACGCAGAACCCCTCGCCGTGATCGCGGAAGGCGTGGTGCGTGCCGCCCGC
>JBBQRS010000131.1:0-11832 GCA_038214535.1 Anaerolineae bacterium | reverse complement strand
GAATTCATAAACCCGCCCCCACCCCACCCCGATAAAAAAAAAACCCCCCCATTACCAAAGCACATAACCACAAAACAGTACCCCATTGTATAAAAAAAAAAAAAACCCCCCCGGTCCCCCCGCGTCTCCGCGTGCATCCGTTGAAGCAATCGCAAGCGGACAAGATTTACAGGATTAACAGGATGTATTCAAGACAATCCTGTTCGTCTTGTAAATCCTGTCCCCTCCGCTCCTCCGCCCCTCTGCTCCTCTGCGCCTCCGCGGCCTCGCAGCACGTAGGGGCAGATGCTCAGCAGGAGCAGCGTCATCAGCAGCGCCGAGGTGAGGCACCACGCGCAGGTCGCGCCGATCACGAACGGTTCGAGGAACGTCAGGTAGATCGAGAAGAGCACGCCGCCAATCGTCAGGGCGCAGATCAGCAGCCCGGCCCAGCGCGCCGCCGCCCCCGCCGTATAGCGATAGACCAGCCAGCCGCCCAGGATCAGCAGATAGCCGGCCAGCCCCAGCACGCCGATGGGGATGAGGCCGAAGAGCCGCGCGTAGGGGCTTTGCTGCACCGCGTTGCAATCGCCCACCGGCCCACAGATCGCCGTCACCTGCTGCGTCTCCACGTAGGCCAGATAGCCCGCCACCCCCAGCCCGATGAGCGTCAGCGCAGGCACGGCCCAGTCACGCCACGACGCGGGGCGCTCTGAAGAGCGCGCTACGAGCGGGGCCGTCCACGGCCGCGTCGTGGCGAGCACCCACCCCAGCGCGCCCACCATCCCGATCAGGAAGAGCACCGCCAGGCCATTCCCCACCGGGTCACGCGCCAGGCGCGCCCCCACTGTCTGCGGTTCCGTTTGTAATCCCGTCGGTAGCGCGCCTGTCACGGCGTCGCTTGCGCCGCTCTCTCCCGCGGACTGCGCATCCTCAGATGCGCCCGCCGCGACATCCTCTCCCGCGGACTGCGCATCCTCAGATGCGCCCGCCGCGACATCCTCCCCCGCGGACTGGGCATCCTCAGGTGCGCTCGCCGCGGCTTCCGCCTGCGCGATCACCGCGGCCAGCCCCGGCACATCCGGCCAATCCAGCCCGCCCGCCGCCAGATGCTCCTCGATCAGCCCCGGAAAGCGCTCAGGAATCTCCGCCGACCCCACCAGCACCACGTCGCCCACCAGCAGCATCGGCACGCCCTGGTTCTCCGGCGGCACGTCGTACTGCTCGATGGCCGCGTTGAACAGCGCCTCCGAGCCCGGCTGGCTGATGTCAACCCCCATGATCTGCAACTGGTCGCCGTATTTCTCTAATAGCGGCGGCAGCACCTCGGTAATCACCGTATGGCAATGCCCGCACGTCGGCGAATAGAACAGCACGGCGTGTACCGTACCCGATGCGGCCTCCAGCGGCCCCGCGCTCAGCAGCAACATCATCAGCGCGCAGCCCAGCAGGCGTAACGCGAGCAACCTTCGGCGTGTCATGCGATCCCTCCTTATTACTCTGCCGTGACCCTGACCTTCACCCTCCGGGAGAAGGAAGCCCCCCGTGGCTAATTGTACACTAATTCTCAAAGAGAGGCTATCCGAAGATTCGCGCCCAGCACCTTCAAATCATCGCTTTCCCTTCGTAGTAACGGCTTCAGCCGTTGTCACACCCCCTAACGGCTGAAGCCGTTACTACGAAGGGGGGCCTAATTCGTGCCCTGCTGGACGGAGGTGAAGGGGTGATAGGATAGCCGTATGAACGCACATCGCCCATTGACCATGTTACAGGTGATTACGGTGGATTACGCGGGGGCGCGGCCTGGGCGCGGCACGGGATGAGTGGCAGATAGCGGATGGCGGATGGCGGGTGGTTCCCTCGCCGCGCGGGAGCGTAGGGGCAAGACGTTCCTCCCACATAGATGGTTAACGAACCATGTGGGGAAATGGGGATTGACCGGGCGCGGGAATGTCGCCGGGGAACGCCTTGCCCCTACAACGGTTGATCGGGGCGGGCGACGAGGCGGGCGAGAGAGGTTTCCAGATCTGCGAGCGCCCGGTCGGCGTCGGCGGGGGTAAAAAGGTCGGCGTTGTAGCGCAGGCTGAGCGCGGGGCCGCCGGGCAGCTCATCCACCTCGATGATCCAGTCGAACGTCGAAACTGTGAACTCCGGGCCGTCCTCCGCGCCGTGGATTTCGGGCGCAGGCCGGACGTGGAGCGCGCCCGCATCCGCGGGGCGGGCCGGGTTGTTCTGGTAGACCAGCAACACCTGGAACGGCGTCTCCTGCGCCAGGTCATGCCGCCGGTGCAACTCCGCCAACAGCAGCTCGAAGGGCAACTCCTGGTGGGCATATGCTGCCAGCGTCGTCCGACGCACCCGGTCCAGCAGTTCGCGCCCGATTAGGCCGGCGGGATGGTCCACGCGCAGCACCACGGTATTCGCGAGTAGGCCGACGAGGCGTTCGGTGTCGGGCCGGTTGCGGTTGGCGACCACCGCGCCCACGCGGAGGTCACGCGCGCCGGTGTACGCGTGCAGCAGCGCGTACACGCCCGCGAGCAGCGCCATGAAGGGCGTCGCATCGTGGGCGCGAGCCAGGCCGCGTAACCCGTCGCCCAGGGCGGCGGGCAGGACGCGGCGGCTGCGCCCGTAGCGATACGTAGGCCCCTGCGCGCGCGGCCGCGAGGTGGGCAGATCGAGCGGTGCGAGCGCGCCGTCAAGCTGCCCCAGCCAGTAGGCGAGTTGCGCCTGCGCCCCCGACTCCTCAAGCCATGCCCGCTGCCGATCCACATACGCCGCATACTGGAGTGCGGGGGCGGGCAGCGGCGACGGACGTCCGGCCACGAACGCGGCGTAAATGGCGGCTAACTCCTCGACCAGCACGGCCAGCGCGCCGCCATCCGCCGCGATGTGGTGCGCGGTGAGGCAGAGCGCATGACGCTCCGCCCCCAACCGGGCCAGCACGGCGCGCAGCGGCGGATCGGCGCGCAGGTCGAACGGGCGCGCCAGCTCCTCGGCGACCAGGTGTCCCAGCAACGCGGCGTGTTGGTCGCCGGGTAAGTCCTGGAGATCCACGCGGGGCAGCGGGAAGACGGCGGGCGGGTGTGCGAGCATCACCGGCTGCCCGTCGCGTTCCCCGAACCGCGCCGAGAGGATGGCGTGTCGTGCGGTCAGCGCCGTCAGGCTGCGCCCCAACATTGCGCCATCCAGCGGCCCGTCGAGGCGCAGCACGAGGGGCATGGCGAGGATGGGCACGCCCGGCAACGCCCGCACGACCCGCCACATCGTCGCCTGGGCCGGCGAAAGCGGCGCGATGCCCTCAGCCGGGGGGTCCGGCGCGGGGAGCGACGGCGGCGGGGCTTGATTCCGCATCCGCTCGATGGCCGCGGCCAGACCGGCGGGGGTGGGAAACTCGAAGAGCGTGGCGAACGGGAGTTCCACCCCGGATGCCGCGGACAGGGTCGCGGCCAGGCGCGCGGCGAGGAGAGAGTGGCCGCCCAGCGCGAAGAAGCCGGCATCGGGGTCCACATCCGGCAGTTCCAGGACGGCCGCCATGACGCGGCAGACCAGCGCTTCGGTCGGCGTGCGCGGCCCTGCGGGGACCGTCGCCGCGCCGGGCACGGGCGGCAACGCGGCGGGGTCTACCTTGCCGCCGGGGGTCAGCGGCAGGGCATCGAGCGGCAGGATGGCGGCGGGCAGCATGTAGGCGGGCAGCCGATCGGCCAGCCAGCGGGCCAACCCCTCCACGCGCGGCGCGACATAGGCCACGAGGATCGCCTCGCCGGAGGGGTCGCGCCGCCCCGTCACGAACGCCTCGCGCACGGTGGGATGCCGCATGAGGGCGGCCTCGACCTCGCCGGGTTCGACGCGGTAGCCGCGAACCTTGAGTTGGCGGTCGCGCCGGCCCACGAAGACCAGGTTGCCGTCGGGCAGATAGCGCGCCAGGTCGCCGGTGCGGTAGAGCCGGCCCGGCTGACGCAGCCCGCCGGGCGCGAAGGGGTCGGGGACGAAATGCGCGGCGGTGAGATCGGGCCGCCCCAGGTAGCCGCGCGCGAGGCCCGCGCCGCCCAGGTAAAGCTCGCCGGTCACGCCCACGGGACACGGATCGCCGTAGGCGTCCAGCACACAGGCGCGCACGTAGGGCAGGGGGCGGCCGATGGGCACGTCGCGCAGGTCGGGGCCGAGCGCCCCGCGCGGGACCTCGTACTCCGTCGCGACCACGGTCGCCTCGGTCGGCCCGTAGGCGTGGATCAGCCGGACGCCCGGTTCCAGCCAGGCGTCCCAGGCGCGCAACGTCTCGGGCCGCAGCCGGTCGCCGCCGACGATCAGCAGGCGCAGCGCGGGGGCCGCTTCGCAGGAGCGCGGCCCGATCTCCGCCGGCGCATCCACGCCATCGGGCCGACCGAGGCGATGCCAGAAGGACGCGGGGAGACTGACCACGGTGATGCCCCGCGCCCGCAGCTCACTCCAGAAGGCCGCGGCGGAGGTGGTCATCGCCGCGGAGCGCAAGGCGAGGGTCGCCCCGGCGATCAGAGCGGGGAAAATCTCTTCGACGCTGGCATCGAAGCTCGACGAGTGGAATTGCAGCACCCGGTCGCCGGGGCGCAGGGCATAGGCGCGGCAGGCGTGGCGGGCGAGCCGGGCCAGCGCGCCGTGCTCGATCAGCACGCCCCTGGGCCGCCCCGTCGAGCCGGAGGTGTAGATCACGTAGGCCAACGCGCCGAGCGCGGGGGCTTGCCCGGCGTGGAGTGGAGGCTCCAGCCGGTCCTTGCGGCAACCGGCGTCACCGGCTGAAGCCTCGACGCCGGGCGTATTTAGATTTCCGGGCGCGGTGTCCAACATCAGCAGCCGGGCCGGGCCGTCGGGAAGCCGCCCCGCGTCGCGCGGCGTGGTCAGCACGACGGACGCGCCGCTATCCTCGAGCATCCAGGCCAGCCGTTCGGTGGGATAGGCGGGGTCGAGGGGCAGATAGGCCGCGCCCGCCTTGAGGATGCCGAGTAGCCCGGCGATCATGGCGGGCGAACGCGTGACGCAGAGGCCGACGAGCGTCTCCGGCCGGACGCCCGCGCGATGCAGGCGGTGCGCGATCTCATCGGCGCGCCGGTTCAGCTCGCCATACGTGATGTCTACTGCACCGTCGGTCACGGCGACTGCGTCGGGGCGGCGCGCGGCCTGTCGCGCAAAGAGCTCGGGGATGCACGGGGGGTCGCGGTCGGCGCGGCGCGGGCCGCCCTGCCACATCGCCATGACCCGTCGCCGCTCCTCCGCGGGCAACAGCGGCAGCGCGCCGATGCGTCTCGCGGGGTCGGCCAGGATGCCGCCGATGAGCGTCTCGAAATGCCCCGCCATCCGCCGGATTGTCTCCGGCGCAAAGCGGTCGGCGCGATAGGCCAGCGCGGCGGTCAGCCCGCCGTCCGGCTCTTCGGTCACGTCGAGGGTGAGGTCAAACTCGGCCCGCTCGACGGCGACCGGCGTCACGGCGACATCGAGGCCGGGGAAGCGGGGCGGCGGGGCGGCGGCGCGCATGGCGAACATGGCCTGGAAGAGCGGATGCGCGCCCGGCGTGCGCGCGGCGGGCAGCGCTTCAACCATGCGCTCGAAGGGGAGGTCGGCGTGTGCGAGGGCGTCCAGCGTGACCTGACGCACGTGGGCCAGCAGATCGGTGAAACGGGGGTTCGCCGAGAGGTCGGCCCGCAGGGGCAGCGTATTAAGGAAGCAGCCGATCAGCGGCTCGAACTCAATTCGCGGCCGGTCGCCCACCGGCGCGCCCACCACGATGTCGCCCTGCCCGGTCTCTCGGTGAAGGAGCGCCATGAAGGCGGCGAGCAGTACGGTGAAGAGGGTCGCGCCGTTCTGCCGGCCCAGCGCGCGCAGCCCACCGGCGACCGCGGGCGGCAGCGCGAGCGGCTCGACCGCGCCCGGCCCAGCACCGGTCGCCGCGGGTGCGTGGTCGCACGGCAGGGCGAGGGGCGCGGCAATGCCCCCCAACTGGTCGCGCCAGTAGCACAGTCCCTCCTCCAGTAACGACCCGGTCAGCCGTGCGCGCTGCCAGAGGGCGAAGTCGGCGTATTGGCGCGCCAGGTCGGGGAGCGGCGACGCCTGCCCGCCCGCGAACGCGGTGTAGAGGGTTGCCAACTCGCGCAGGAAGAGCGCCTGCGACCACGCATCGAAGGCGCTGTGGTGTACGGTGACGAGGAGCGCGTGGTCGCGCGCGGCGACGCGATAGAGTGTGGCGCGCAGCAGCGGCCCCCGGGCCAGGTCGAACGGACGGTGGGCCTCCGCGGAGAGCAGGCATGTCAACGCCGCTTCGCGCGTGGCGGGCGGCGCGTCTGCCCCCGGCAGCGGGATGACGGGCAGGAGCAGGAACCCCGCCACGGCCACGGGGTCGCCGGGCGGGGCGATCACCGCACGTGGCCGGCCCGCGTCATCGGCGAGGGTCGTGCGCAGCGCGGCGTGGCGGCGGACGATCTCCGCGAGGCCGCGGCCCAGCGCCCCGGCGTCGAGGTCGCCGCGCAGGCGCAGCGTGAACGCGAGGTTATGCAGGCCGCTGCCCCCATGGCGCCGGTCGGCCAGCCAGAAGCGTTCCTGCGCGAAGGAGGGCGCGTGGGCGGCGGCCGCGACCGGCGGCGGGGGGGGCGGCGCGGGGGGGGCCGGGGGCGGGGCCCCCGCGCCCGGGGGCGGCGCGGGGGCCGCGGCGTCACCGGTCGCGGCCGCCGCGCCGAGCTGCTCCCACAGGCGTCCCTGCTGCGCGGGCGTCAACGCCGCGAGCCGTCCGCGCAACGTGGCGTTTTCTCCGGTCACAGGCGGTGTGTGGCCTTACCGGAGGCGCGTGCCCAGGACTTCCTGCAGCGCCGCATCGAGCCGGGGGCGCAGGGTTTTGCGTAGCTCGCCCGCCGAAGCGGAGATTTCGCCGGTGAACGCGGCGCGCGGGTCGCTGCCGCGCAGCTTCGTCGTACCGACCGTGTCCACGTAGGCCTGATAGGCGCTCTGGTAGAGGGCGTCGGCCTGCTGCGGGGTCAGCCTGCGTTCTTCATCGGGGCTCAAGCCATAGAGTTGTAGTACGGGGGCCATTGTGTTTTCCTCTCTGAGATGAGTTGCGTGTCCTTTGTAGTGACGGCTTCAGCCGTTAGGGATTGTGCAACGGCTGAAGCCGTTACTACGAAGGGGCGACCTCCGCGAGGAGTTGTTCCAGCGCGGCGGGGGGCACGCGGGCGGCGCGGCGCTGCAAGAGGGCCACGGCCAGCGCGGCGACGGTGGGCGATCCGAAGAGGTCGGCAGGAGATAGCTCCTCGCCGCACAGCGCGCCCACCCGCGCTACGATCCGCATGGCGTCGAGCGAATCGCCGCCGAGGTCGGTGAAGTCGTCGCGCCGGCCCACGGTAGCCAGCCCGAGGGTAGCGGCCCAGACGCTCGCCACCAGCCGCTCCAACTCCGACGCGGGCGGCTCGAAGGGGAGGTCCAGATCGGGGCGGCGGCCGGTGACGGGCGGGGGTAAAGCGGCGCGGTCTACCTTGCCCGTGGGGGTACGCGGCAACGCATCCAGCACGACGAAGGCCGCGGGGAGCATCGGCGCGGGCAGGGTGCGCCGCAGGGTGCGCCGCAACGCGAGCGGGTCAACGTGCGCCGCGCCCGCGGGCGTGACGTATGCGATGAGGCGCGCCTCCCCCGCGGCGTCCGCCCCCGCGACCACGGCCGCGTCGGCGATGCCGGCGCACCCGCGCAGGGCCGCCTCGACCTCGGCGGGTTCGACCCGGTGGCCGCGGATCTTCACCTGCCGGTCGGCGCGCCCCAGGTATTCGAGGCAGCCATCCGCGCGCAACCGGCCCAGGTCGCCGGTGAGGTAGGTGCGCGCCTCGCCGCCCGCCGGGTCTGTGAGGAAGCGTTGGGCGGTGAGCGCGGGCCGGCGCCAGTAGCCGCGCGCCAGATAGGCGCTGCGGACGGCGATCTCGCCGACCGCGCCGGTCGGCACGGCGCGGCCCGCCGGGTCGAGCAGCAGCACCTCTTTGTCGGGCGCGGGATAACCGGCGGGCACGGTGAGGCCGGTGAACTCGCCATCGGAGGGGAGGACGAAGTGCCGGAAATCCCCGGTCTCGACCGTGCCCAGCGCGTTGACGAGGAGACAGCCCGGCGCGAAATGCGCGTGAAAGCGCGTCACGTCATCCCGCGAGGCGGTTTCGCCCGACAGCCAGACGACGCGCACGTCGGGGAAGGCGTGCCCGCCCGGCGCGCCCGCCAGCAGTTCGCGGTAGAGCGTGGGCGTGGAGGCGTAAACGGTCACCCGCGTGCGGTGCAGCCAGGCCGCGAGGCCGCCGGCGCGGGGATCGAGGATGTGCAGGGACGCGCCGTTGAGCAGCGCGCCGAAGATGATCTGGTCGGACATGCCGGTACTCGGCGAGACCACGAGCGCGAGGCGGTCGGCCGGCTCGATGCGCAGGCGGCGCGTGGTGTAGGCCACCGTGTGGAGTTGCATCCGGTGGTCGCGGACGACGCCTTTGGGCCTGCCGGTGGAGCCGGAGGTGTAGTAGATCGCGCTCGCCCGGCGCGCGGAGATGCGCAGGCAAGGGTCCGCGTCCGGCAGATCGGCGGGAAGGGCGTCGAGATCCAGGATGGATGGCGGCCGTGTTGCGCGGGCGTCCGCAAGCAACCCCTCCGCCAGGGGGTGGTGCGCGGCGTCGGTGATGAGCAGGTGGGCCTGCGCTTCACCAAGAATCGCCGCAAGCCGTGCGTGGGGCAGCGTCGCGTCGAGCGGGATGCAAACCTTACCGGCCTTCAGGCCGCCGAGGAGGGCGCAGATGATCGGCGCGCCGGGGTCGAGCAGGAGCGCCAGGGGTTCCTCGGCGTCGCCGTATTGGCGCAAGACCGCGTGCGCGATGCGGTTGGCAGCGCGGTTGAGGGCGCGGTAAGTCAGGCGCCGGGTGGCGGAGACGAGGGCCGGGCGGTCGGGGAAGCGACCGGCTGCCTGCTCGAAGCGGGTCGGGATGGTTGCATCTTCGAGATCGCGTCGTTGCGGTTCGCTCATCGCGGACGGCCTCTCCACGCGCTATCGCGACAGAGGGAATCAGTGCGCGCAGTATAGCTGTTTGTGATACGAGTGTCAATCCGGCGCGCCAGGCGGTTGCGTCCTGCCCGGAGCGTAAGTTATAATCCATGCGACAAGTGCGCCCTCGATAGCTACTCAATGTAAACTCGCTCCCGGCGCGGCCAGCGTTGCCGGGGACGCTTGACATAAGCAGGAGGCAACCATGAATACGCAACCGCAAGACGATGCGCCGGTGTTGGGCGAGATGTCTCAAGAAGAGGTGCTTGCCAAGCTGGCGGAGATGGACGACCCGCGGGTGGAGCACGCGCAGGCGGATATGTTCGGCGGGCCGCTGGAGGCGATCCGCTGGCCGTGGAGCGAGCCGCCGCCGTATATGCACACGACGATGGCGATCGGCTATCTGCCGCTGTTGAAGCCGGGCGAGACGCCGGGACCGCTGGTACACGCGGGGCAGATCACGCCGGAGCCGGAGCTGCGCGATCAGCGCATCAAGATCACGCTCGACCGGCTGCGCGTGGCCGATTTTCCCGGCAGCGGGATGCACCACGTGCTGTTCGATTTCCAGGGGCGCAACCAGGCCAGGGATAACACGGTGGAGGACGTGCATTTCAACGCGACTTATCGCGTGCAGGAAGGCGAGCACGCGCCGATCATGGGTTATCCGATCTTCGTGGGGCTGAACGTGGGGCATGATGGCGTCGGCTTCCAGGGTTCGACGGTCAACGTGAAGAACGAGAACGACGAGGCGTTCCTGGCGGTGCTCGAATCGGACGCGTTCCGGTCGGGGCTGACGCTGATCGAGACGGCGCAACCGGCGCTCAAGCCGCTGTCGCAGATCGCTGTGGGGATGGCGTCGTCCATCGCGAAGCGCAACCGCAACGTGAAGGTGCAGGAGTTCAACCTGGGGCTGGATTTCTCGGACGTTGCGACGCGGGCGAAGCTGGCCCAGGGGTCTTATATTGTGGTCCAGATTCCTGAGGCAATGGGGACGCTGTGGCGCTGGAGCGACTGGGTGTATGACCCGGAGAGCGGCTACGTGGTGAAGCGGGACGACCCGAACCAGGCGATCCCGTATAACTACATCGTCTTCGGGGTGAGCAAGTACGGATAAGATTTACCACGAAGACACGAAGGACACGAAGAAGACAAGGAAACACGCAGATAAGTAGATGTAGATAAGGGTAGAGGGTTCAGGTTCTTATTCTTTGTGTTCTTCGTGTCCCCGTGATGAGGATGTCGGCGCCGTCGAACGCGCGGTCGAAGCAGATGAAGCCGCACGGCCCGCCCGCATCTTCCGCCAGCCAGCCAGTGTTGCCCGACCATCGCAAGAACTCGGTCCACTCGCCGGCCTCCTGGCCTGCGTGCGGGGTTATGAACACCGGCGGCTCCTGATAGTGCTGCCGGTGTTCGCGATCCAGGGTGACCAACATGGCTGAGGTGTCATCTTGTCGCCAGGTTGAGGATCCTCTCCACCATGCTGACGTAGGTGTGCCCCGCCGCCTGGGTTGCGCGGTAGAAACCGGCCTCGGGAGAGAGGTCGGGGTTGCAGTTCAACTCGATCACGTAAGGCGCGCCCTGTTCGTCCAGCCGCATGTCCAGGCGGGCGTAACCTCGGCAGCCGAACTCGGTCCACATCGCCAGCGCCAGCTCCCGGACGCGTGCAGCCGTCGCAGCATCCAGCGCGGCCGGGCAGACGACGGGGGTGTGGCTGTAGGCGAAGGAGTCGCGTTGCCACTTTGCCGCGAAGGAGACGATGCGTTCGTAAGGGTCGGGAAACGCACTGAAATCAATTTCGGCCAACGGCAGCACCTCCGGTGGGTTGCCCCAGACGGAGATGTTCAATTCGCGCCCGGTGATGAACCGCTCGATCAGCGCTGCTTGCCGGTAGTATTCACGGATGTACTGCACCCGCCTGCGCAATGCCGGGAGGTCGTGCACCACGGCCTCAGGCCCCACGCCCAGGCTTGCATCCTCGGCTACCGGCTTGACGATCACGGGGAAGCCGATCCTCGTCGTGGCTTCCACCGGATCGTTCAGCAGTTCCCAGGGCGGCGTCGGAATACCGGCCGAGGCCATGCGTTGTTTTGTCAGCGCTTTGTTGATGGAGCGCGCGATGGCGTCGCCGGGCGACCCGGTGAAGCGAAACCCCATCGCCTCCACGGCCCAGGCGATGCGGGCTTCCTCGAAGAGCCGCCCCTCCAGGCCCTCACCCAGGTTGAAGACGACCCATTCCCGCGGTGAGAAGGGGGCCAACGCCAGCTCGACGTCGCTGTGGATGGGCACCAGGCGCACCGCAACGCGCCCGGACAGGGCATCTGCCACGGACCGGGCGCAGGCAATGACACCCTCTTCGGCCAGCGCGTCCTGCGGCTCGCCCTTTAGTAGCGGCAGTGATTCGTTATAGGCGATGATGACGCCGGCGAATCGGCCGGTCATACGGGCGGTTCGTTGAAGCCGGGCTCCGCGGGTTCTCGCACGTCGGCGTCACGCTCCCAGCCTTCGTTCTGCAAGGTGATGGATTCGATGGCGACGACGGTGGCGTTGGCGTCGAGATCGGGGAGCGCCTGATACGCCGAGACCCAGCAGCGATAGACGTTGTAGCGGGCGACGAGCTGGCCGGCCTCGTTGTAAATTTCGATCTGGATGTCCTTGCGGAAGTCCTTGAGGGAGACTTCGCTGCCCGGCCCGGCGCCATAGTTCCACACCTTATTGGCCCACTGCTCGAACTCCATGTCGTGCGTCAGGCCGCGTTCCAGCGTGATCGGTTCGTAGTGGGTGCGGCCCGGCGACTTGCGGGTGATGCTCGGCTCGCTCCCTTCGCGGTGCTCGACGAC
>JBBQRS010000130.1:0-12099 GCA_038214535.1 Anaerolineae bacterium | reverse complement strand
GCCGAAGCGCTCGAGCACCATCTCGTTCCACTCGAGATGACCCGTCACGAGATCCCAGTCCCACATCACGTCGTTGGGGGGGGGGCCGCGCCCCCCGGGCGGGGGCACGCGGTGGGGGGAGGGGGGCGCCGGCGCCCCCCTGGGCGCGGCCTTCCCCCCCCCCGCCCTCCGGGCCGCGGGGCGCCCCTCTGCGCCCGCCCCCCGCACGCCAGGTTCGGAAGGAGAGACACGATGCCGCGTCCGGAATCGTTGGGTCGGCGTGCGATTCGCGTCGTGCTCACGACGCTTTTCCTATTCACCCTGTTTGCCGGCGCGGGGCAAACCGGCGCCCTCGCAGAACCAACCACCGATACCCGGTCAACCGACTGGGACGCTCCACGCGTGCCGGGCGAGTTATTGATCGCTCTGGCCGGCGCGGAAACGACCGCCGTGCAGGCAAGCCTCGCCGCGGCGGGGCTGTCGGTGATCGAAGTGATCCCTCAGCTCGACCTTGCACTGGTGCGAGTGGATGAGGCCGCGGCAGGCCCGATGTCACAGGCGGCGGAACAGGCCGCGTTGACGAGGGCAACCGCCCGTGCAACCGCGCTGGGCGCGCAGTGGAGCGAGCCAAATTTCCTGTTCGAGCTGGATTTCATCCCGAACGACCCGTACTACACCAGTCATCAACAAGGTTATCTGTCTGATCGGCTCGAAATGCCGGCGGCATGGGACAAGACCACGGGCCGCCCGGAGATCGTGATCGCGATCCTCGATACCGGCGTCAACATGACGCACCCCGACCTGAGCGCGGGCATCTGGACGAATCCGGGGGAGATTCCCGGCAACGGCGTGGATGATGAAGGCAATGGCTTCATTGATGACATCCACGGCTGGGACTTCGCCGGGGATGATAACCTGCCCGACGATGATTACGGTCACGGCACGCACGTCGCCGGGATCGCCGGGGCGCGCATCAACAACGCGACCGGCATCGCGGGGATGGCCGGAAATGTCATGCTGATGCCGGTAGACGTGTTTCTAAACGGGATCGGGTCTTATGCCGACCTGATCCGGGCGATCCTCTACGCGACTGACAACGGGGCATGGGTCATCAACATGAGTCTGGGCGCGACGAGCTACAGCCGCGGCGAAGAAGCCGCCGTGAATTACGCGTGGGATCATGACGTGGTGGTGGTGGCATCGGCAGGCAATGACTATCGAGAGGCCGTCAAATATCCCGCCGCGCACGCCAATGCAATCGCCGTGGCCGCAACCAACAGCCTGGATGAGAAGGCGAACTTCTCGAACTGGGGTGACTTCGTGGATATCGCCGCGCCGGGTGTGGCCGTCTGGTCGAGTTACTTCGATGGCTACCAGCCTTTATCCGGCACAAGCATGGCCGCACCACACGTATCCGGCCTCGCCGCGCTGATTCGGTCGGCCAACCCGACCCTGACGGCGGCGCAGGTGCGCACACAGATCGAGCAGAACGCCGATGACCTGGGCAGCACCGGCTGGGATCCGTACTTCGGGCACGGGCGCATCAACGCGCGGCGCGCCCTGGAAGGTGTCACCGTCATTCCCGGCCCGATACCGCCCAGGCCGCAGAGGCCCAACCCGATCTGGCCCGCAGGTTGCCGTGAGGTGGTGCGGAACGGCGATTTCAACGATGGGAAGATCGCGCCCTGGCAGGCAGATCACGTGAATGTCGCCAAAATCGCCGGGCCGGAAGCCGCGCGGACGTGGGCCGCGCAGTTTCCCGGCGGGCCTTCGAGCCACAACACCATGACGCAGGCCATCACGGTTCCGCCGCATCTGACGGAGGCGACCCTGACGTTCGATTTCCGCATCGAAACTACAGACAACGGATGGGGAACATCACCGCAAGCGCCGTGGGACGACAGCTTCACCGTGGAGTTTCGCCGGATGGATGGGACGCTGCTGCGGTCATTGCTGCGCACCGGCAACACAGCCGATACATCGGGGGACGGACTGGCATGGGACGCGTATCTCTACGTGCTCGATGACGAAGACATCGCGCTATTACACGCCAACCAGCCGATTGTACTGGCATTCGAGGCGCAGAATGACAACGACAATCAGACGACGACGATCTGGGTGGACAATGTGCGCCTGTGCGGAAAACGCATCTATCTGCCTTACGTGTCTCGCTGATCGGTCAAAGCAATCCAGTCACGCAGGAATTGCGCCGTCGAGTCGAAGGCAAGCTCGAGCCAGGGGATGTCGGAGGCAGTAAACCAGCGCGCCGCGCTGACATCATCGCGCGGCGTCAGCCGTTCATTGTCGCAGGCCAGGGCCGGGTCCACCAATTCGGCGCGGTAGGCGACGAGGATGCCCCGTCGCTCTTTCCAGCCGGCCAGCGGCGCAACGGCATGTAACTGCGTCGCGCGCGCTGCGAGGCCCGTCTCCTCCAGCACTTCCCGCGCCAGCGCCTCCTCCGGCAATTCGTCGGCGTCCATGTAACCTGCGGGCAGCGCCCAGTAACCGAGGCGCGGCGGCACTGCCCGCTTGACCAGCAACACGCATCCCGCATGACTCAGCAGGGCGGAGACGGCCACCTTCGGCTCACGGAAGTGAGTGTAGCCACAGAACCGGCAATACTTGCGCCGCCGGCCGAAACGCTCCCCTTCGGCCAGCGGCGCGCCGCAACCCGGACAGAAACGGGCGTTCACTTCGCCGCAGATTCCACGGCTTCGCGCACCGCGCGCAGGTTGCTGAACGGCGCGTTGACCGGGGCCACACAGCCCGATGAGACGATCAGGCGTTCGCCGCCGGTTTGTGCAATCGCATCCGCCACCTGCGCCTTGATTTGATCGGGGTCGCCGCGCAGCAGGTCTTCCCAGTGATCCAACCCGCCCGAAACCGCACCGGGGAAACGCTGTTTCCCCTCGGCCAGGCTGGGCGGGCTTTCGCGGTCGTGCCAGTTGAGCGCCTGCATCGGATACTGCGCGACGAGATCGAACATGGGGTCGGGGCCGTGCAAGTGACCCATGTTGAACCAGCAATCGGCCACCGCCGCCAGCACACGGCGGTCGTACGGCTCACCGAACTCGCGATACTCGACCTCGTTCAAAGAGCGGGGCGACGCGAACTGAACCGCGTAGTAGATGCCCGCGATGCCCAGCGGCTTGCACGCCTCGACGAAGCGCACGGTGCTTTCGGTGATGGTCTCCAGACCGGCGCGCACGAGGTCGGGGTTCTCGCGCAGATGAACCAACAGGCGCTCACCGCCGGCCAGGTTGCGGGCTTGCGCCAGCGGGCTGAAGATCGTCTGGATGAACGGGACTTCGGCGCCGAGCGCGTCGTGCAGCAGGGAAAGACACTGAAGCTGGCCGCTGATGAACCCCGTGTGCGGGTCAAGCACCGGCAGGCGCGCCCAACCGTCGGCTTCCTGCACCGCGCGGCGCGTATATTTGCGGTTGCCCTCATCGCCGCCGACCCAGCGGTCTTCCGCGCCCCAATCCACCAGACAAAAACTACTGGACGGCGAAACCTTGATGAAGTCCCAGTCATATTCGCGCTGCCACTGCAAGATGGCCGCGGCAAGGTCGGCGGGGCGTTGATCGTCGCCGGGATAGTGTCGCCACAGGGCCATCGCGATGCGATCTACCGGCTGGCCTGCAACTGTCGCTTCGAGCCGTTCGCGTCGGGTCATTTGCATTGTCATAGCTATTCTCCTCAATATTCAGAGTCTCTCGTCCCTTTGTAGTAACGGCTTCAGCCGTGTGCGCCGACCGAACGGCTGAAGCCGTTACTACAAAGGGTTCATCGGTCCAGGAATATGGTCATGGACGCAGTAACGCCAGCAGTCGGGGCCCAAAAATCGCGATGCCAACAAAGACCGCGGCGATGGCCGTGATGAGCACCGCCCCCGCGCCGACATCTTTCGCCGCTTTCGCCAGCGGATTATGGCGTTGAATCAACAGATCAACGGCCAACTCCGCCACCGTGTTGGTCATCTCCGTGGCGAGCACCAACCCGGTTGTCGCGGCGATCACCGCCCACTCGACCGCGGTCAGTTTGAAAAAGATTCCCGCAATGACGACGATGGTCGTAATCACCAGGTGGACGCGCATGTTACGCTGCGTCCGCACCGCATAGACAATTCCGTCTGCGGCGTAGCCGAACCCGCGCAAGAAAGCCTTCATTCGCTCAGCGCCAACCCGGCCAGAATCTCATCCTGGCGCGCCCACATGACGGCCTCTTCTTCGGGCGTGGCGTGGTCATAACCGAGCAGATGCAACACGCCATGCACGACCAGCAAGCGCAACTCATCGCGCAGGCTGCGCCCAAGTTCGTGCGCCTGTCGGCGGGAATATGGGGTCGCGATCACGATATCGCCGAGGTAGGCCAGGGCCTCCGGGGCCGCAATGAAGCCGGGCGTCGGCTCGACGGCGGAAAAGGAGAGCACGTCCGTGGGGCCTGCGATGCCGCGATATTGCTGATTCAGCCCGGCGACGGTTTCGTCATCCGTCAGCACGACGGTGACTTCCGCGTCGGCGCGTCCTTCGAGCGTGAGGGCAGCTTCAACCGCGCGGGCCACATCCGTTTCGTTAACCTCCACTACGAATACCTCATCAATCTGAATTTCGATTACAGACACGCGGTTCTCCCCCTGGGGACTCTAGAAAACGCTGGTTGACCCGGAACCCTGATTGACCAACGCCGGTTCTTTGGATTCTTCGGGCGGCGATATGTCGGGCTGCGCCGGCGGCGGCAGTTGATCCGGCAGGGCGGTGGCGGCCTGACCCGGTTGCGCCTCGGCGGGATAATCCACACGCGGGTGCTGAAGGCCGCGCAGCACGTCCACGAAAGCGCGCTGAACCGTGCGTAAGTCTTCGACCGTCAACGGGGTGTCATCGAGTTGCCCGCTCAACAGACGGCTTTGGACGCTATCTGAAACGACCTTCTCCAGTTCTTCGACGGTCGCCGGATGTTTCGAACGCACGGTGGCTTCGGCGCTATCGGCCAGCATGGTGATCGCAGTCTCCCTGCTTTGGGGTTTGGGGCCGGGGTACTCAAACTGCGTGCGATCCACCTCATCCGCCGAACCGGCTTGCTTGACCGCCTGATGATAGAAATAGGACACCGATTGCGTGCCGTGATGTTCGGGAATGAAGGCCCGGACGCGTTTGGGCAGGTGATACTTTTGCGCCAGGTCCATCCCGTCCTTCACGTGCGCGATGATCACCTGCGCGCTGGTGTACGAGTCCAGGCGCGCGTGGGGGTCGTTGTCATCGGAACGATTTTCGATGAAGAAATAGGGCCGAATGGTCTTGCCGACGTCATGATAATACGCGCCGACACGCGTGAGCAACGCGTCCGCGCCGATGGCTTCGGCGGCGCGCTCGGCCATGTTCGCGACGATCAACGTGTGATGATAGGTGCCGGGCGCTTTGAGCAACAATTGCCGGAGCAACGGGTGCGTGGGGCGGGAAATCTCCATCAGTTGCAGGGAAGTGGTCACACCGAACAACGCCCCCACCAGGTAGACGCCCAATAACGTGATCGTCACGGCGATCAAGCCATTAAAGAAGCCCGCTCCGACCAATTCGGCCAGTCCGCGCACGTCCCAATCACCGGCGCCAATCGTGAACGCCAGCACAATCAGAGTATTCGTCACCGCGACATAGACGGCCGCCCAGGCGAAACTCGCCAGCCGCTCGCCTCGCCGCAACTTGATCGCCCCGACCAGGCCTGGCAAGAACACATACGCCATGAGCGCAACGTCACCGGCGCTCAGCCAACCCACCAGGATGGTGAAAAGCCCGGTAATCACCAACGCCAGCCGGAATCGAACAGCCACCGAAAGCAGCATGGTCAACGCGGCATAGGGCACGAGGAAAGGCAGCAGCGTATGCGTCGGGATGACCACTTTCGCGATGGTGATGAACGCGATCATGCACAACGCGATAATCAGCGAGACGGAAATACCTAACCATAACTGCGGCTCTTGTCGCCAGAAATAATAGAGGTAGACCAGGCCGAGCAACAACATGATGGCGGTCGCCGCGCGAAAATCAGTGAGCGACCAATCCGTCCGGCGCAAACCCAGCGCGTCCAGCGCCTCGACATCCATTGAAGTCACAATGTCGCCCGCGCGCAGGATTGTTTCGTCGCGCTCCACCGTCGCAGTGACCGGCTCGACGTTCTCGCGCGCCGACTGTTGCCGTTGCTCGGTCAATGTGGCGTTGTAAAAGCTGTTCGGAACCAACAGGTCTTGAACGACCTCACTGACGACGGCGGCGTCTTCTTCCGGCAAGTCGAGGCGCACGCGGGCCGAAACTTTGCGCCGCTCGTCTTCGAGATTGTTTTCGCGAATCTCCTCGCGCATCGCGCGTTCCAGCACGACCTGGACTTCCGCCGCCGTGCGCTCCCAGGCAGGGGCCAAAAGCGCGACAATCCGCTCGACCGTCGCAGGCGGCAGGTCCAGGCGGGTGATGGCTTCGATATAAGCCGTCTTGGTTGCGGCATCTGTCAGTGAATCGCTGCGCACGGTCACGATGAAGTCGAGGATCTGGTTGGCGAGGGTAAGTTGCTGGCGGCCGACACGGGCCTGGGGAGGATCGTACACATCGAGCACGGCGTTGGCCGCCGATTCACGTCGCTGCTGGGTGAGGATCTCGCTGATGTACGTCACCTGGCGCGGGGCCACCACATCGGTGCGAGCCACATCGCCTTCTTGCAGCCGCACCTGATCGCCCAACGCCAGGGGCGCGGCAAGGATGATGATCGCGGCGATCATGAAAAGCGTCCAGATCACCAGCACGCGCACCCGGTCGGCCCACGGAATATCTTGCGATTTCATGTAGGACAACGATCGGCTGCCGGACGCAGGGCCTATCCAGTCATCAACAGACATGATTTTTGTTCAGCTCAGCAGTTCGCGCACGACGCGGTTGATGGTTTGCCCATCCGCCTGCCCGCGCAGATCGGCAGTCATGCGCTTCATCACCGGCCCAAGGCCTTTGATGTCCGTCGCGCCCAGCTCGGCAATGACGCCAGCGGCATGTTCACGAATCGTCGCCTCATCCAACTGAGCCGGGAGGTATTTCTCCAGCACGGCCAGCTCGGCGGCTTCCTGGGCGGCGAGATCCTGTCGCCCGGCGGACTCAAAAATCGCCTGGCTGTCGCGGCGTTGTTTGATTTGCTTGCCGATGATCGCCAGCACATCGGCGTCGGTCACGTCACGCAACTCCGTGCCCGATACTTTGGCTTCTGTCACGGCGGTCTTGACGGCGCGAATCGCGAGCTTGCGCGGTTCATCGCCCGTGCGCATCGCCACTTTCAAATCCGCATTCAGTTGTTCTTCAAGGGTCATTGTGACGCTCCTGTAAACCGCTCTTCAGACTCGATGTGGCCGATCAGATCGGCGCCGTCCAGGCCGATCAACCGCGTGGGCGCAATGCGATTGTGCAGGTCGAGTTCTGCCGACCCGGCCACCCGCACGCGCAGATAATTATCCGTGAGGCCGAACCAGGTCGCCTCGCCGGTTCCCTCGTTCGATGGGGCGCAATTCTCGTAGAGCACGGGGCGCGTCTGGCCGATGAACCCGCGACGCACGGTCGCGCCCAACTCGCCGTCCAGCTCGTTCATCCGGCGGCTGCGGCTGCGCCGTTCGGGCTCCGACGTCTGATCGGCGAAACGGGCGGCGGCGGTTCCGGCGCGCGTCGAGTAGGGGAAGACGTGGAGATGGGCAAAGCCAACCCGTCGCGCGAACGCCAGGCTTTCCTCGAAATCGGCCTCCGTCTCGCCGGGGAAGCCGACGATGAGGTCAGTAGTGATCGTCACGCCCGAAATGCGCGCCCGCGCCTCGGCGACCAGCACCTCGAAATCGGCGACGGTGTTGCGCCGCGCCATGCGCCTCAGCACCGCGTCGCTCCCCGATTGGGCCGGCAGGTGCAGGTGCGGCATCAACCGCCCGCTCCCCTGCCATGCGGCAAAGAAATCGGGAGTTAGATCGAACGGTTCCAGCGATGAGAGCCGCAGCCGGGGGATATCGGTGTCGACGATGATGGCATCCACCAGTTCCGTCAAGCCGGTGTGCAAGTCACGCCCATAACCGCCCAGATGCACGCCGGTCAAGACGGTTTCCTGATAACCGTCTGCCGCCAACTGCTGTATCTCTGCGACCACTTCGCGGATAGCTCTGCTGCGCTCCTCGCCGCGCGCCACCGTAACGATGCAGAACGTGCAACGATTGCGACACCCGTCCTGAACTTTGATGAAGGCGCGCGTTCGCCCCTCGTGAGCAGGCGGCGACACGACTGCGAAGTCCGGCACAGGCGCAGATGGAGAGGGTGCAAGTTCGTCAATCGCCTCCAACAGCGCCTGTTTGCGCGCATTGCCGACCACCAGGGCGACGTTGGGCAGTTCAGCCAGCCGCTCGCCTTCCAGCGTCGCATAACAGCCGGTGACGACCAGCCGGGCGTCGACGTTCGCGCGCGCCATCTGGCGCAGCAACCGGCGGCTCTTACGCGCGGCTTCGTCTGTGACCGCGCAACTGTTCAGGACGCAGACGTCTGCATCTTCCGCTGAAGGCGCGAGACTATGGCCGGCGTCCGTCAATTGGCGACCCAGCGAGAACATTTCCGCATAGTTGAGCCGGCACCCCAGGCTCTCAAGATACACGCGCATGAGTCGAGTATAGCGGAAAGGAGGGCGCAGGGCAAGCATTCAACGCGACGCGCCCGCATCCACCGACACCTGGTTTGCTCATAAGTGCTATTTGGGGCTATAAGTAAGGCTGTTATCGTTCAACCCAAAGGAGGGACCGATCATGACCACCCCACCCCCCGTCCGGCTGGCCGTCATCGGCGCCGGCGTCATGGGCAGCGCACACATCCGGGATATCGTTGCGCTCCCCAACACGACGCTGGTCGCCGTATGCGACACTGACCCCGCACGCGCCGATCGTTTCGCCGCCGAGTATGACGTTCCGGCGTTCTACGATCACGAGACGCTACTTAAAGCCGATCTCGTGGATGGCGTGGTGATCGCCACGCCGCACTACGATCATACCCCGATCACCATAGATGCCTTCGCGCGCGGCCTCCACGTCATGACGGAGAAACCGATCGCCGTGCATACACGCGACGCGCAGCGCATGATTGCCGCCTACGAAGCGGCGCAGGCCGACCATTCCGATCTGAAATTTGCGACGATGTTCATGCAGCGCACGTATGGCTACTGGCGCAAGGTCAAAGAACTGATAGATGACGGTGAACTGGGCCGCCTGGTGCGCACCACGTGGATCATCACCGACTGGTTCCGCACCCAGGCGTATTACGACAACGGGGGCTGGCGCGCCACCTGGCGCGGCGAGGGCGGCGGCGTCCTGCTCAATCAGTGCCCGCACAACCTCGACCTTTACCAGTGGTTCATGGGGCTGCCGGCGCGCGTCACCGGTTTCGCTACGCTCGGCAAATACCACGACATCGAAGTCGAGGATGAGGTCACCGGGTACTTCGAGCATGATAACGGCATGGTGGGCCACTTGATCACCACCACAGCCGAATCGCCGGGGACAAACCGGCTGGAGGTCGCCGGCGAGCGCGGCAAACTGGTCTTCGAGAACGGCAAGCTGATGTTCTATCGCAACCGGGTTTCGATGCTGGATTTCATCACGACCTCGCAACGCCCATTCGAGCGCGTGGAGAACTGGGCCATTGAAGTGCCCTATCAGCATCACGGGCAATCGGGGCACAAACTGGCGCTTGAAAATTTCGCCGATGCAATCCAACACGGCGCGCCGCTCATTGCCCCGGCGGTGGAAGGCATCCGTAGTCTGGCGCTGGGCAACGCGATCATGCTCTCGTCCTTCCTCGGCAAACCGGTAGATATGCCTTTCGATGACGACCTCTACGCGGATCACATCGCAGAACTTGCGCGGAATTCACGCTATCAGAAGACGGTTCGTGATGCAGGGCAAGTAGACGTACGCAAGTCATTCTCAGGAGGTGCGCAGTGAAACTCAGCTTTTCCACCCTCGGCTGTCCCGCATGGGACCTGGACACGATCTGCCGGCGCGGCCGCGAATATGGCTACGACGGCGTAGATTTCCGCGGCTATCTCGATACGCTGGATGTGACCACGCTGCCTGCGTTCACCACGGACGCGGCGGCCACGCGCAAACAACTCAACGACGCCGGACTGGAAGTCAGCGGCGTCAGCTCGAGCATCACCGTCTGCGCGCCGGAGAAGTGGGAAAATAATCTTGAAGAGGCCCGGCGCACCATTACCGCGGCCAGGGCGCTGGGCGCGGCGAACGTGCGCATCTACGGCGGCGGCGACCTGACCCAACATACGCGTGAAGAGTTGGGCAAGATCGGCTGCGAGGGCATCGAGCAGATCCTGGCGCTCGACGGCGCAGAGGATCTGCACTGGCTGTTCGAGACGCACGACAACTGGATCAAATCCACCGATTGCCGGCTGCTGCTCGACGCTATCCCCAACCCGGCCTTCGGCGCGCTGTGGGATATGGGGCACACGCCACGCGTCGGCGGCGAGACCCCTGCGGAGACCTACGCCGCCATCGGGCCGCGCATCGGCTACACCCACGTCAAAGACGCCGTCTATGAGCCGGAGCATCCTAAAGCCATGCAGGATGGTTGGCATTACGTCAACCCCGGCACGGGCCAGTTGCCGCTGACCGATGCAGTCAACATCCTGCGCGCGAATGGCTATGATGGCTGGCTGATGTTCGAGCACGAGAAGCGCTGGCATCCGAACCTGCCGGAGCCGGAAGAGATCTTCCCGACCTTCCCTGCCTGGGCGCGTCCGTTACTGGGCTGATAGACTCACGCGGAGACGCGGAGACCGCGTAGAAAAAATAATCAAATTTTCTCCGCGGTCTCCGCGTCTCCGCGTGACGAGAGATACCCGTTCTCCCCGAGCCATGTTTCGGTGCGGCGCATCCCTTCCGCGAAGTCTATCGCGGGGGTGTAACCAAGCAAGCGCTGCGCCTTCGCGACGCTGAACTGCGAGGGGTTGAAGCGGAAGTGCCATGACCACGCGCCGGCGGGCTGCCTGCCGGCCAAACGCCGCGCCGCGTTGACCACGGGGTTGCGCGCCGCCTTGTAGACCCAGACCGGCAGAGACGGTAAGCGTTCAATCCCCAGCACTCTCGCGTATGTCAAGTAAAACTCGCGGTAGGTCACGGCGCGGTCATCGCACAGGTTGAAGGCCTCCCCTACCGCGGCAGGATGCGTCAACGTCAGGAGCAGACCGTCCACCACGTTA
Source organism: Anaerolineae bacterium (assembly GCA_038214535.1). Lineage (GTDB taxonomy): Bacteria > Chloroflexota > Anaerolineae > CG2-30-64-16 > CG2-30-64-16 > JBBQRS01. The sequence continues at coordinate 858 of JBBQRS010000130.1, read as the reverse complement.
TCAATGTAGCCCGGCGTCACCAGCCCGGTGTCCGCGCCCGCCAGAATCAGCCGCCCGCGCTTGATCTGCGCGATGGGGCCGACCGTCCAGGCCATGCCGCGCGACCCGTAGGTGGACGCAGGGCGCACGATCACGTAGGGCAACCCCGACGCACGCACGGCGCTCTCGGCCGCGATCTTGCTGTCGGGGTAGAGCTGGCCCACCGGCGGCGTCGGCATGGATTCGTCAATCAGCGGCGCGCTATTCAGCCCGTAGACGGCGACGCTGCTGATGTAGACCAACCGCGCGATCCCTGCATCGCGCGCCGCCTCGATCACGCCGAAGGTCCCGGCTACGTTGGTGCGCCACGCCTGCTCCGGCGTCAGCTCCGGTCCGCCGGTCCACGCGGCCGCGTGCATGACCGTCGCGCAGCCCTCCACCGCGCGCGCCAGCGCATCCGCGTCGAGCAGGTCACCGCCGACCACCTCGACGCCCTGGTCGGCCAGCCACGCGGCGGATTCGGGTCGCCTCGCCAGCCCGCGCACCGCGCGCCCCTCGCGTCGCAGTCGCTCCGCCAGATGCGACGCGATGAAACCGTTGACGCCGGTGATGAGGATGGAAGCATCTGGTAAGTTTGACGAGCTCATTCCAGCGATTGTAACACGACTCGATTACGAATGCGCACAGATCTCTGATATATTGATGCTCACGACATGATTCGGAAAGAGGCGCCACATGCCGGGACAGAGCTTCATCCTCTACGTCACGCAGCGCGGACGCATTACACTGCCGCGGGCCGTGCGCAATAGATACAACATTCAGCCTGGGCAAGCACTGACACTGGTTGATCTCGACGGAATTTTCGTGCTCAGTCCGCGG
>JBBQRS010000129.1:0-12229 GCA_038214535.1 Anaerolineae bacterium | reverse complement strand
GTGTTGATGGATTTGCGCGCGCTCCAACCGGCATAATTGGAGATCAGGGATGGGCAATCACGTACCAAAGGACCAACGAGAGGATGATTTCATGCACAAGCCCTCATTCGTGCATGTCATCTACCTGTTGGCTATTTTGGCCTTGGTCCTGGCGCAGACACCACTCAGTCGGGCCGCCCCGACCCTTTTCGATTCGCCTATCCCTGGTCCAACTCCAACTACGATCCCCACACAGCCCGCCCCTTCACTCACCGGAGGGGTCACCCTTACAGCCGCCATGGAACCGGAAGCGGTTGGGCCGGGCCGACTGGCGACCCTGACCTGGTCGGTTGCGAATGACGGTGTGAGCGCGCTCACTGATCTCGTGCTGACTGCCGCCATGCCATCGGGCCTGCAGGTCGGGCCTGCTTCCGTTCGACCATCTTTGAACTACAGCGCGCAGACGCGCCAGTTGCAATGGCGGATCGCCCGGCTGGAAGCAAGCGCAACAAGTGTTGCCCAGGTCAAAGTGCGAGTGGCCGGACTGCAACCCGGCGAGGTGGGCGTCGTCACAACGGATGTCCAGAGCGCGGCCGGCGACGTTTTGGCGCACGCTGAAGCCACCATCATGATCACGCCTCGACCGCCGCTGGCCGGGACAATGAGTCCGGCAGGTGGGGAGATCACCTTTCATGACGGTCGAGTGCGGCTTACGTTTGCACCGGGTGCAGTCTCTGAGCGTGTACATATCCTGGCGCGCGTCTTGCCGCGCCCGACCGATGCGCCGGGGCACATCCAACGAGCTTTCGAGATCGTTGCGGTTGGGCAGGGCGGCGCCGAGCATCACACCTTCGACGCGCCCGTCACGCTGACGGTGCATGATCCCGACCATCTGACCGGTAGTGAACGCTTCGTTCTGCAGAACAATGAGACGGGGGAATGGGAACCGCTAACCACGACCTGGGATGCCGCGGCGGGCGCGCTCAGTGCTAACCTGCCGCACCTGTCGTTGGTGGGTCAAGACGGCAGTCACATGCCGCTGACGCTGCCCACTATCCGCGGCATCCAAACCGATCTATTCACGGGCGCTGCGACGGTCTCGTATCCGATTCCGACGCCGCCCGGCGCCGGTGGACTCGCGACGCAGTTGGCGCTGACTTTCAACAGCGCCAGTCGAGCTGATGATTCCGGTTACACGTCGGTTGTCGGTGCGGGCTGGAAACTTTCGGTGGATAGTTACGGTGCACAAACAGCATGGGTGGCCGGGTCACCGCCGCCGGTGTGGCGTGTGGATGGAACGACATATGACGAGGCCCCCGATTCTTTACGGCAGGCTCCCGACTGGCGGCGCGTCAAACAGGGTGAATATGTGTACCTCTATCGCCCGGATGGCACAACCTACCAGTTTGCTGAAGCATTGCACGACTTTTGGTGCGAAGGGACGACCCTGAAATGGCGCGCTGAAACCTGGGCATTACAGAAGGTTACCGACGCGCTGGGCAACACTATCGAGTACCAGTATGACAATGAACTACCGGTACGGCACAGTGGAGACGGGTCGCCTAACGTCAATGAGAATAGCGATCGCGTGCGCTCGATAGCTCTCTATGATGAGTGCTTGCAAGGCACAAACCGCTATCTCAGCCAACTGAATCTGCAACGGATCGTCTACAACGGTGGCCGGTCGGTCATTGAGTTCGGGTACTATGCTAATGGCAGCAGCCTCAACTACCGCAAGGATGGACCATTTGCCAAGACGGATGATGAGGATTCCGACAATTTCAAGTACTGGGCGTTTTTCACGACCCGGTTACTGAAAACCATCAAGATCAAGCAAGACGGCCGGTATATCGCTGGTTATCTGTTTGGGTACGACGAGCGAGTTTCGTACGATGGTGACGGTCGTATCTATCCAAACAAATCACGCTACTATCTCAAGGGCGCGCAACAAGTCAGAATCGATCCTCTGACGGGTGCGCTTTCGGGTTGGGAGGATGGGCTGCCCGAGACGCACTACCGCAACTACCGCTGCACGAACACAAATGATCCCTGCCAGGTCACTGATGGATGTTCACGGACTTGGGATCATCTCTACGAAGTTGACAACATGTACGGCGGCAAGGTTTGTTTGGCTTACGTCACAGGCCAAAGCGACGGGACAATCGTCAAGCGCAGCGTTACTGATCAAGTCACCGGGCGCGTGGAGACGTGGAACTACACCTTCAGCGGCCCAATTCAGCATGAGGACAGCCGCGCCGGCTATCAGTTTGCGACCGTCATGTTGCCCGCCAGCCTGACCAATCCGGGAACCACCAGCACTGTTTACCACGAATTCCTTGACGACGATGCAATAAGCGCTCAACGGCTGGGCAAAGAACGCCTGCGGCGCTACACGGTCAACGGCATACTGCAAACCGAAATTGAGCGGAGCTGGGAAGACGAATTGCTCTGGCCCGGTGGCCCGGGTATAACCCTCTTGACGCGCGAGGAAGAGCGGACCTTCGACGCCGGGGGAGCCAATGCTCAACTGCGCGTGACGGGCTACGAGTACCAGCGCGATCATCAAGGTGGAGAGCAATATGGTCTGGCGACGCGCGTCAGTGAATATCTCGGCGCAGATAATGTAAACGTCAACCCGTTGCGGGTTACGGAGCGCTGGTATTATCCGACACCAACGGACGCTAACAACCATCATAGCGGAAGCCCTTACATTGTGAACCGTCTGGCGCAGGAGAAGCTGCTGGATGACGCCGGGACCTGCCTGCGCCAGACCCGCTACAACTACGACGCCGCGACGGGCGTGAGCGGCTATACCTCAGTTCCCACGGCGGGCCTGTTGGCGGAGACCTGGCAAGCCGGCAACCAGGGCGCGGCCTGCGACGATGGGTGGCTCCGCGCCGCGGCCTACACCTACGATAACTGGGGGAACCAGCGCACAACGACTGCACCTGACGGCCGGGTTACAACCATCGGCTACGATACAGGCTACGCAGTCGCGCTGTATCCTGTTTCGGAAACCGTCACCCCGGCAGGGAACCCGGCCGGCGCGCTGACCACCGGCTACAGCTACTACAACCTGACCGGCGCAGAAGCCGGAGGCAGCGGTCGCGCCGGCCAACTCCAGGCCGTGACGGACCCCAACGGCGCAGTGACCCGGTACAGCTACGACGATTTCGGGCGGCTGAAGGAGGTGCGCCGGCCGGGTGTAGAGTTCACTGAGAGCGCCAGCGAGACGTACACCTACAGCGACGTACCCTGGCCTGACTTTGGAGCCAAAAACCCGGCGCAATACCCGCTGCGCGTGCATCATGCGCTGCGCACAGACGCCAGCCCCGACGGCAGCGGCAGCACGACATATTTGGACGACTGGACCTACTATGACGGTCTGGGCCAGGCGATCCAGACCCAGACCCCCGGTACGACGGCTGGCCAGGCGGTCATCACCGATATGGTTTACGATGCGGACGGGCACGTCATTACGCAGACCGTGCCCTACTTCCGCGAGTTCCAAAACAACCCTGACCTTACGCCGGGTCATAAATGGGTCGCCAATTTGGGCCAACCGAAGACCACGTTGCGTTACGACGCGCTGGGCCGCCCGGTGCAGCAGACGGCCCCCGACGGTGCGACGACGCGCACGTTCTACAACGGACGCCAGACGGCGACACTCGACGCCCTGAACCATCAAATGGTGCGCGAGGTAGATGCTCTGGGACGTCTGGTCGTCACGCGCCAGTATCTAGGCAGCTTCTCCAACGGCCCCAACTGGAACGCCGCGCCCTACGCCGAAGCGACCTATGGCTATGCGCCCACCGACGAACTGGCATGGGCCGAACAGATGGTGGACGCGACGACCCGGCTGCGCACGACGCTGAGCTACGACCGGCTGGGTCACAAGGTTGCCATAACTGACCCTGACCTGGGGAGCTGGAGCTACGGCTACGACAGCTCCGGTCGCCTGACGCGCCAGACCGACGCCCGCGGCCAGACCATCTGCTTCTACTATGATGGACACGGGCGACTGGTGGGCAAACACTACCGCACCAACCAGGCCTGCCCGACGCCCGCGCCGGCGACGCTGGATGTGACCTACGCGTACGATGTCGGGCCGAACGCCCTCGGGCGACGCACGGCCGCTACCGTCTACGCCGGTGCGACCGCGGACAACACGCACACCTGGAGCTACGACGCGCGCGGCCGGGTCAGCGCCGAGACACGCACTATTACCGGGGCGCCTCAACCTTATTACACCACCGGCTATAGCTACGACCAGGCCGACCGGGTGCGTCAGACCACCTACCCGGACGGTGAAGTCGTGACGACGGCCTACGATGGGCGCGGCCGGCCCCTGACGTTGACCGGAAGCAGCAGCGGCGCGCTGGCCGCCAATGCGGCCTACGACGCCGCCGGACGGCTGACAACGCTGCAACTGCCGGCGGGCGGGAACCTGTGGCGCACACAACAGTATCACCCCTGGACGCAGCAGGGCGGTGGGCTGCGCTACCTGACGGTCGGCAGCGCCCCGGATCTGGGCGAGCGATTGAGCCTGACCAATTACACTTACGATGCGGTAGGCAATCTCACCGGGCTGACCGATGGCAGCACAGCTTACACTTTCGCCTATGACGACCTGCACCGTCTGATGGCAGCTTACGGCCAGGGCTATTCCTACGACGCGGTGGGGCGTCTCACACAGATGGGTGGCCGTAGCCTGGGCTACGATCCGGCCCACCCGCACGCCGTGGCGCGGATTAACGGTGTGCAGGCGTTTGTGTATGATGCCAATGGCAACCAGATCGTCCGGAGCATCTGGAATGACCCACTACCGCTGACCTGGGATGCCGAGAATCGGTTGCAGCGCATCGGCTGGGCCAATCCGCCGGGGCCAAGCCAATCTCCGCCGCCGCCCGCCGGGCCGCACCGCGCCTTTTTACCCATGATCGCCGGTCAGTCGTTGTATGAAGTGTATACCTACGACGCCGATGGCGCGCGGGTGACGCGGGCCACACGCCAGACGATTACTTACACCGTTGGGCCGCACTACGCCGTGACGGTCCCGGTGGGCGGCGGGCCAGCCCAGGCGACCAGGCACTACTTCCTCGGTGGGTTGCGGTTGGCGTCCGCCGGGCCGGGCGGACTGACCTACCTGCACAGCGACCACCTGGGCAGCCCGCTGGCAGCGACCAACAGCGCCGGGGTCACGACGGGCAGCGTGCGTTACGATGCTTATGGTAACGCACGCGTGGGCGCACCCGCAGCCCTGCCCACCGACCGGGGCTACACGGGGCAGTTGTCTGACGCCACGGGGCTGCTGAACTACGGGGCGCGCTATTACGACCCGGCGGTGGGCAGCTTCATCTCGCCCGACTCCAGCGTCCCCGGCCCCGGCAATCCACAGGCGCTCAACCGCTATAGCTACACAAATAACAATCCTCTCCGCTATACTGACCCCTCGGGACGTTTCTCTGAAGAGGAGTTGCTTGATACCTATGACGCGTTTATAGGCCCAAAGCAGTTGCACAGCATGCGCGACCGACCGGAGACTGCATACTGGTACTACCTCTTACGCGCCGCGGAATTGGGCGATACTGTGAAATTCTGGGGTTATGAGCAAGGAAACGTCACAGGCCAGATTATCGCGCAAGATGGCAAGCTGTGGATTGCGGGCTCCGATGGTGGGAAGTACAGCATCGGGTGGGAGGGTATCGGCGGTGCTGGCAGTGGCATCATCCCTCAAACGTCACAGCTTACGAAAGCAAATGGTGTAGCATTCCATACCCAGACCCAACTGCGTCGGTATGTTAATGGGCCACGCTCAGCACTCGATGTAGACTACGGCGAACTGGCCGTTGGCGGCTATTGGGGAGTCGGCTTCCATGTATCGGTTAAGCGAGATCGCTATCAGGATTGGCATCTAGGAATCAATGGAGGGCTGGGTGTTGGCAAGTTCGGCCTCAGTTTAGAAGCCGGCTATCTGATGCAAGATTCCCCGCCTGATCCAGGGCAGCTTTCTCAAGCCCTTGACGGTTGGGGTGTAGGGGCTCAAGCCGGCGCTTGGTTGGGTGGCGCAGTTTCCACCGTAAACAGCGGACCTTTACCAGTGCAGGTCGGTTTCTCGACGCCTGGAGCTGCCCTAACCGTGAGCTACACGTGGCTCCTGGGCGGAGGCAACTAGAAGTGCTGCCAGCAAGAGATGCGATAATCTTTCTTGTCGTCTTCATGGTACCAGGCTCGCTGATCTTGATCTTTGCGCGTAAGATGGTGGCGTATAATAGGCGGGCTTATCCTCGCTTCTACGGGCGTGTAGGGAGCGCGTTGGCGTTAATCATGTTCTATCTTGGCGGACTTGCGTGGCTTGTCGCGGGAATCTTGTACCTGACAGATCGATATCGGTAATCTAGAGGGTTGTCGAAAACGAAAGGCGAGACGGATGTGACGGACCGAATCCCTCTCGCAATAATCTTGGATCGCGTAGGAGCGGTAGTTTCAGGGCCGCAAAACCAGCCGCGATTTGTTAACAACCGCATATTGCCCAAGACTGCTTTGCCACGACTCGTGCCGGGCAGCCCGCTCGTGGCGATGGACAGCGCCGGAGCTACAACCGGCGGCGTGCGCTACGACGCTTACGGCAACGCACGCGTGGGCGCGCCCGCGGCCCTGCCCACCGATCGGGGTTATACCGGGCAATTGGCTGATGCCACGGGGCTACTGAACTACGGGGCGCGCTACTACGACCCGGCGGTGGGCAGCTTCATCTCATCTTATAGATACTGATGCGTTAACAGCGAACCGTTGACGAAATCCTGCAAAGGAGCAATGCATATGCCAGATAACGGCTGGGAACCTGTGATCGTCGGCTTCACCTGCAACTGGTGCAGCTATCGCGCGGCGGACGCGGCGGGGATGGCGCGCGTGAAGTACGCGCCCAACGTGCGGCTGATCCGCCTGATGTGCTCGGGCCGGGTGGACCCGCAGTTCGTGCTCAAGGCGCTGGCCGAGGGGGCCGATGGCGTGATGGTCACCGGCTGCCACCCCGGCGACTGTCACTACCTGGAGCAGAACTACAAGACCATGCGCCGCTTCGAGCTGCTCAAGATGACGCTGGCGCAGATGGGCGTCGAGGACGCGCGCGTCAAGTTGGTCTGGGCCTCCGCCGCCGAAGGGATGATCCTCGCGGAGGAGATTAACAAGTTCGTCGCGGAGATCAAGCGACTGGGGCCGCTCAACTGGAAACAGGTGGCCTGGGGGGCGGCGGGGCCGCTGCCCGCCGAACCGTTGGAGACGCTGGAAGTACTGGAGGCGGCGCATGGCTGAGACCGGTAAACCGAAATTCGCGATGTACTGGGCCGCGTCGTGCGGCGGCTGCGAGATCGCCGTCCTCAACATTAACGAGGGCATCCTCGACGTGGACGCCAACTTCGACGTGGTGTTCTGGCCCGTGGCGATGGACGCCAAGTATCACGACGTCGAGGCGATGGCGGACGGCAGCATCACCATCTGCCTGTTCAACGGCGCGATCCGCAACAGCGAGAACGAGGAGATGGCCCACCTGCTGCGCCGCAAGTCGCAAATCTTGGTGGCGTTCGGCTCCTGCGCGTGCGAAGGGTGCATCCCCGGCCTGGCGAACTTCTCATCGCTCAACTCGCTGATGGATACCGCCTACGGCACGCTGACCACCGATCCCGTCAACGGGAACCGGCCGCGGCCGGAATACGAAGTGCCGGAGGGCACGCTGTACATCCCCACGATGTACGAGAGCGTGCGGACGCTGGATCAGGTGGAGAAGGTGGATTACTTCATGCCGGGCTGCCCGCCGGAGAGCCGGCAGATCGCCGCGGTGCTGGATCTCATCATCAAGGCGCTGCACGGCGAGGCGACGCTGCCGCCGCTGGGGTCGGTGATCGGCGCGGGCGACAGCACGGTGTGCGATGAGTGCCCGCGCACTCGCGCAGAGAAGACCATCACGGTGTTCCGGCGCATGGCGACTTTCCAGCCCAACGAGACCGACTGCCTGCTGGAGCAGGGCATCCTGTGCGCGGGGCTGGCGACGCGGTCGGGGTGTCAGGCGCGCTGCCCCACGGCGAACATGCCGTGCATCGGTTGCTACGGCGCGCCGCCCGGCGTGATTGATCAGGGCGCGCGCATGATGAGCGCCGTTGCCTCGGTGGTTGACAGCAACGACCCTGCGGAGATACACAGGATCATGGAGGACATCGTGGACCCCGGCGGCACGTTCTACAAGTTCAGCCTGGCCCACAGCCTCCTCCACCGCGCGAGAACTCAAGATTAGCCACGAATTACACGAATGAGACGAATGATTCAAGAAACGGGTAAGGTTGAGGTTCTCTATCCCGATCTGTCGTATCGGATCGTTGGTGCGGCTATGGAGGTGCATAGCGCGCTGGGGCCAGGATTCCTGGAGGCAGTATATCAGGTCGCCCTGGCGGAAGAAATGAGACTTCGAGGCATAGGCTTTGAGCGGGAGAAACGGTTGAAGGTCCTGTACGAGGGGATTACGGTCGGAGACTATCAAGCCGATTTTGTCGTAGAAGATCAGATCATCCTTGAACTGAAAGCCATTTCTACCCTGACCCCTGCTCACAAAGCCCAGGCGATGCACTACGTTGCCGCAACCGGGCTGCGGTTGGCTATCCTGTTGAACTTTGGGAGCGTTTCCCTAGAACGCGAGCGCGTTGCAAGATAAAATAATTCGTATAATTCGTGAAATTCGTGGCAAAAATTCGGAGGACACATGCAGAGAATTAGCATTGATCCGATTACCCGGCTGGAAGGGCATGGGAAGATCGAGATTTTCCTGGATGAGCGCGGCAACGTCGCCAACTCGTACTTCCAGATCCCCGAACTGCGCGGGTTCGAGCGGTTCGCCGTGGGCCGGCCCGTCGAGGAGATGGCCGTCATCACCAACCGCATCTGCGGCGTCTGCCCTGAGGCGCACCACATGGCCGCGGCCAAGGCGGCGGATGCCGTCTATCACGTGGACCCGCCGCGCCCGGCGAAGCTGCTGCGCGAGCTGCTCTACATGGCCTTCTTCTGCACCGATCACACCACGCACTTCTACGCGCTGGGTGGCCCCGATTTCGTCATGGGCCCCGACGCGCCGGTCGCCGAGCGCAACATCCTGGGCGTCATCCACAAGGTGGGGCTGGAGACCGGCGGCAAGGTTATCACCATGCGCAAGTATGGTCACAACACCATCGAGATGATCGGCGGGCGCAAGGTACACCCCTGCACATCCATCCCCGGCGGGTTGAGCCACGGCATCACCGAGGACCAGCGCGTCGAGATCGAGGGGATGGGCCGTTGGGCCATCGAGTTCGCGCAGTTCAGCCTCGCGCTGTTCAACGATCTGGTGCTGGGCAACGAGGCCTATCGCGAGCTAGTCCTGGGCGACATTTACCACGACCGCACCTACTACATCGGCATGGTGGACGACCAGAACCGCGTCAACTTCTACGACGGCAAGATCAGCGTGGTGGACCCCACCGGCAAGCGCATCGGCAAGTACGGCCCCGCGGATTACACCGACTGGATCGCCGAACACGTCGAGCCGTGGACCTATCTCAAGTTCCCCTATCTCAAGAAGGTCGGCTGGAAGGGCTTCGTGGACGGCCCCGATTCCGGCGTCTACATGGCGACGCCGCTCTCGCGCCTGAACGCCTCGGACGGCATGGCGACCCCGCTGGCGCAGGCCGAGTACGAGAAGTTCTTCACGGCGCTGGGCGGTAAGCCGGTGCATCATCGCCTCGCGATCCACTGGGCGCGGCTGATCGAGCTGCTTTACGCCGCCGAGCGCTGGGTCGAGCTGGCGACCGATAAGGAGATCACGTCGGATAACTACCGCACACTGCCCACGGCCACCCCGACGGAGGGCGTCGGCATCGTCGAGGCCCCGCGCGGCACGCTGACGCACCACTACTGGACGGATGCGCGCGGCGTTGTCACGCAGGCGAACCTCATCGTGGGCACGACCAACAACTACGCGCCGATCTCGATGTCGGTCTCGAAGGCAGCCCGCGCGTTCATCAAAGAAGGCACAGTGGTCACCGAGGGGCTGCTCAACCGGGTGGAGATGGCCTTCCGGGCGTATGACCCGTGCTTCGGGTGCGCCACGCACAGCCTGCCCGGCCAGATGCCGTTGGAGGTCACGGTGCGCGACGCAGCGGGCGGCGAGGTGGCGCGGCTGAGCCAGTATGTTGAATGATACAGTACGAGACCCGACAGATTTCTCAAAACCTGTCGGGTCTGTATTGGTGCTGGGCCTCGGCAACCCCATCCTGCGCGACGACGGGGTCGGCTGGCGCGTGGTGGAGCAAGTGCAAGTGCGTTGCACCTCCAAGGTGCAACGCACTTCGGTACACACTTCGGTCGAGTTCGACTGCGTGGCGCTGGGCGGGCTGGCGCTGATGGAGCGGCTGATCGGCTATGCGCACGTTGTGCTGGTAGACGCGATCCAGACGCGCGCCGGCGCGCCGGGGACGGTGTATCAACTTGGGCTGGACGATCTGCCGACCCTCAATGCCGACGCCGTACATGACGCGTCGCTGGTGCAGGCGCTCGAACTCGGTCGCCGGTTGGGGGCCAGGCTGCCCGATGATATCATCATCATCGCCGTAGAGGCCGCCGACCTGCTGGATTTCGGCGAAGGCCTGTCGCCCGCCGTGGAAGCCGCCGTCCCAGAGGCCATCGAACGGGTTCTCGAGGCCCTCAACCAAATCTCAATCTGAATCTTCTTCGTTCCTTGTGGTGAATAGGGGAGGTGACCAATGGTCTCTGCGGAAGTGTTACGTCGTTATCCGTTCTTCGCCGGCATGATCGATGCTGAGCTCGCCCGGGTCTCGCAGATCACCGACCGGGCGGCATACCCCGCGGGCGCGGTCATCTTCCGCGAGGGCGAGTTCGCCCAAAAGCTCTACGTGTTGACTGGCGGTTCCGTCGAACTGGTCTATGAGATTCCGAAGACGGAGGGCCTGACCATTTCGTTCGTGGGGTCCATTGCCGCGGGCGAACCGTTCGGCCTATCGGCGTTCAACGAGCCGTATCTGCTGACGGCGACGGCGCGCGCCGAATCGGCCGTCAACGTGTTGGAGATTCCCGCCGATGCCTTGCGCGCGCTGGCGGAAGAGGACTGCCATCTGGGTTACGCCCTGATGAAGCAGATCGCCCGCGCCCTGGGCGAGCGGTTGTCGTTCGCGCGCGTGCAGTTGGCCGCCTGTATGCCCTGATGCTCACGCAATCAGCAAATGCGCGGCAACTGCTCGCCGCTCAGCATATCCACGATGCGCGTGCCGCCGATGCGGGTGCGCATCGTGACTTTTCCGGGGTGGTCCGCCACCACTTCGCCGATCACGACCGCCTCGCGGCCCAGCGGATCGGCGCGCAACGCGGCCAGCGCGGCGTCGGCGGCTTGCGGCGCAACAATGGTGATGCACTTCCCCTCATTGGCGACGTAGAGCGGATCGAAGCCCAGGATTTCGCACGCAGCGCGCACTTCGTTCGGCACGGGAATCGAAGACTCGGTCAGGCTGATTCCAACGCGCGCCTGCGCCGCGATCTCGTTCAGCGCGCTGGCAACCCCACCGCGCGTCGGGTCTCGGAGGACGTGCACGTCCGCGCCCGCAGCCTCAAGCACGGCGCGCACCAGCCCGTGCAACGACGCGGCGTCGCTCTCGAGCGCCGTCTCGAACGCCAACCCCTCACGCATTGACATAATCGTGATGCCGTGCAGTCCGATCGGGCCGTTGAGCAGGATCAGGTCGCCGGGTTGTGCGCGCCGCGGCGCAATGTCCACGCCGTCCGGGATGCGCCCCACGCCTGCGGTGTTGATGAAAATGCCGTCGCCTTTGCCCCGCTCGACCACTTTGGTGTCGCCGGTGACGATCCGAACGCCCGCCTGTTCCGCGGCCGCCGCCATAGATCGCACGATACGCCACAGCTCGTCCATCGGCAGCCCTTCCTCGATGATGAAGCCTGCCGAGAGATAAAGCGGCTGCGCGCCGCACATCGCCAGGTCATTCACCGTGCCGTGGACGGCCAGCGACCCAATGTCGCCGCCGGGGAAGAAGCGCGGGCTGATCACGAAGGAGTCGGTGCTGAAGGCGAGGCGCGATGCTCCGGGTTGCAGGATCGCGCCGTCATGCAGCGCGGCGAGTTCCGTGTTGCTCGAGCCGCCGAAAGCGGGCGCGAACATCCGCTCGACCAGCATCTGGCTGAGCCGCCCGCCGCCGCCGTG
>JBBQRS010000128.1:0-12535 GCA_038214535.1 Anaerolineae bacterium | reverse complement strand
CTGACCGGCGCCCAGTCAGAAGCCCCGCGAAACACACCTTCCATCCACTGGCCAGGGTGGTTACGGCCCCACTCAGGCCTCGGACGGCGCCATTCCCGCCGCCCCCATGTCCCGCCCCCAGCCTACATTTAGAATTCCTGTCGCCAGCGTTTTCGCGTTGACAGTTTACGTCAGGTGTGATAGCGTACCCTCGCTGTGGCGCAAAATCTGGCGCAGGCGCAACCGGATGCGAGCGTAGACATCGGCCCGCCGGCGACCTCCTCTGCGTGACAGTTTATCCTTTTCACCAAGTGAGCAATAACATGACAGACACCCTGAAAGAATACCGAGAAGCCCACGCGCCGACTACCCGCGTTAATCGCGTCTGGCCGCTTTATGGGGCGGGGCTGGAGAACCTGGGCGCGGACGGTAAGCCGCTCGAGCGGCCGCTGCCTGAATACGGGCCGGATGAATTGCTGGTGCGGCATGATGCCTGCGGGCTGTGCTTCTCCGACATCAAGGTGATCCGGCAGGGCCAGGAACACCCGCGTATCTTCCGCGACATCAGGGCAGAACCGGTCGTGCTGGGGCACGAGGTGTCGCTGACCGTGATTGGCGTGGGCGAGAACCTGCGCGACCAGTACAAGCCGGGCGACCGCTTCATCGTGCAGGCCGACATCTGGACGGAAGGCGTCAACCTCGCCTACGGCTATATGATCCAGGGCGGCCTGTCAGATTACGCGGTCATAGACCAGCGCATCCTGGCGGGCGACGACGGCAACTACCTGATCCCGGTGAAGCCGGGGACGGGCTATGCCGAGTCGGCGCTCACTGAGCCGTGGGCGTGCGTCACCGCAGCCTACGAACTGAAGTATCGCACCGGCCTCAAGCCCGGCGGGACAACGTGGGTCATTGGCGGGGCGGATGCGACAGATAAGGCGTATACCATTGCCGCAGGCTTTGACGCAACTTCGCACCCCGCAAAGCTCATGTTGACCGCGGTTCCGGCGGCGTTCGAAGCATGGCTGCGCGAGCAGGCGGCCGCGCTGGGGATCGAGGTACTCGACGCGCCCGACCTCGCCACCCCGCCCGTCGCCCAGGCGGACGACATTGTACTGCTCGCCCCGGACGCCGACCTGATCGAGCAGGTCAGCCCGCGGCTGGCGGATTACGGCGTGTGCGCGATCCTGGCCGACGCCCCGCTCGCGCGCAAGGTCAACGTGGACATCGGCCGCGTGCACTATAATCGCTGGGTCTACGTGGGCAGCGAGAAGGCCGACGTGGCCGCGGCCTACGCCGACGTGCCGGTGCGCGCGGCGCTCAAGCCGGGCGGCGCCACGTGGTTCGTGGGCGCGGGCGGGCCGATGGGCCGGATGCACGTCCAGCGCGCCATTCAGATGGCCGGCGCGCCCGCCGTCATCGTCTGCACCGACGTCAGCGACATGCGCCTGAACGATCTCTACGAGACGTTTGCCGATGAGGCTGCCGCGCAGGGTGTGGAGTTCATCTGCCTCAACCCGACGAATCAGGACGCCTACAACGCCGGGATGGCGCGCTTCCGCGAGTCCGGTTTCGACGACATCATCGTGCTGGCCCCTATCGCACGGGTCGTGGAGGATTCGGCGGGCTGGCTGGCTCCGCTGGGCGTGATGAACATCTTCGCCGGGGTCGCCCGCGGGACGATGGCCGCGCTGGACCTCAGCGATGTCTACCTCAAGCAGATTCGCCACATCGGCCACACGGCATCCAGCATCGAGGACCTGCGCTTCATGTTACACCAGGCGGAAGCCGGCGCGCTCTCCCCGAATCGTTCGGTGGCGGCTATCGGCTCGCTGGAAGCCGTGCGCGACGGGATGCAGGCCGTGATGGACACGTCGTTCCCCGGCAAGGTCGTGATTTATCCGCACATCAAGGAGCTGCCGCTCACGGCGCTGGCCGACCTCGAAGACCGGTTGCCGAGCGTCTACGCGAAGCTGAAGAACGGGCGCGAGTGGACCAACGAGGCCGAGGAAGAGTTGTTGCGCCTGATGTTGGAAGCGTAAGGGAGGCGTGACTATGGCCGGGATGTTGGAAGAGCGCATCGCCCTGGTGACGGGCGGCGCGCAGGGGTTAGGGCAGGCGATCTGCCTGCGCCTGGCGAACGAGGGCTGCGACGTCGTCGTCGCCGATATCAAGCTGGAACAGTGCGAAGAAACGGCGCAGCAGATCATTCGGGAGACCGGGCGACAGGCCATCGCCGTTAAGATGGATGTGACGGACGAGGCGCAGGTGCAGGCCGGGTTCGCGAAAGCCGTGGAGACCTTCGGGCGGCTGGACGTGTGCGTGGCGAACGCGGGCATCCTGATCGCCGAGGAGATCACCGAATTCCCCGCGGAGAAGTGGCGCGCGGTGATGAACGTCAACCTGTTCGGCTACTTCATGGTGGCGCGCGAGGCGGCGCGTATCATGAAGCCGCAGGGCAAGGGCGCGATCGTGCAGATTAACTCGAAGTCGGGCAAGAAGGGCAGCTTCAAGAACTCGGCCTACGCGGCCAGCAAGTTCGGCGGCATCGGGCTGACGCAGAGCATCGCGCTCGACCTGGCGGAGAGCGGTGTGCGCGTCAACTCGGTGTGCCCCGGCAACCTGCTCGATTCGCCGCTGTGGGTGGATTCGCTCTACAAGCAGTACGCGAAGAAGCTGGACATCACCGAGGAAGAGGTGCGCCAACGCTACGTGGATCAGGTGCCGATGAAGCGCGGCTGCACCTACGAAGACGTGTGTAACGTGGTGGTCTTCCTCGCGTCCGACCAGTCCAGCTACATGACCGGCCAGGCGATCAACGTCACCGGCGGGCAGGAAATGCGGTAGCATCTCACCACGAAGGCACGAAGATTAAAGATTTAGGGTGCGGCGTCCATTGTGGGACGCCGCACTTTGTTTCTTATCTTCGCGCCGTTTGCGCGTTCCGATACGATCACATATACTTGCCTCGCACAGATTGTGACTTCGCTCACAGTCTGCACCGAAGCGGTTTCCGGACATCCCCGCAGCGTCGCGGCCTTTCCCTCCGTCGCTCAAACCACTATCCCAATCCATTCGGAGGAAATCGCCATGCTCATCAAGCTCACCGACGGACGGGAACTCCCCGTCGAAATGCACAAGGTCCGCATCGTCCAGCGCACCAGCCTGCCCCCGGCCGCGCGCCGGTTGGCCGCCATCGAGGAAGCGGGCTATAACACGTTCCTGCTGCGCACCCGCGACCTCTTCCTCGACATGCTCACCGACAGCGGCACTAATGCGATGAGCGACAACCAGCTCGCCTCGATGATGGTCGCCGACGACGCCTACGCCGGCTGCGAGAGTTTTTATAAGTTGTCCGATACGGTGAAAGAAGTGTTTGGGTTCGAGTACACGCTGCCCGTACACCAGGGGCGCGCCGCGGAACATCTGCTGGCGAAGGTCTTCGTCAAGCCCGGCGACGCGGTGGCGATGAACTATCACTTCATCACCACGAAGGCGCATTTCGAGTTGGTCGGCGGCACGGTGCTGGAGCTGTTCGGCGATGAGGCGCTGAACGCCGATAGCGACAAGCCCTTCAAGGGGAACATGGACCTGGATCGGCTGGATGCCGCCATCAACGAGTACGGAGCAGACCACATGGCGCTGATCCGCATGGAGGCGACCACCAACCTGATCGGCGGCCAGCCGTTCTCGCTGCAAAACCTGCGTGACGTGAAGGCCAGGGCCGTGGCGCACGGCATCCCGCTGGTTTACGACGGCAGTCTGATCGCGGAGAACGCCGTCCTGATCAAGGAGCGCGAAGCGGGCTATCAGGACAAGTCCATCCAGGAGATCATCCACGAGATGCTGGGGATGGTAGACATCCTCTACCTGTCGGGACGGAAGTGCGCGGGCGTGCGCGGCGGGATGATCGCCACCAACGACCCCGACTACTACAGGCGCATCATGGAATGGCTGCCAGTGTATGAGGGCTTCGCCACCTATGGCGGCATGTCCACGAAAGAGATCGAGGCGATGGCCGTGGGCATCCGCGAGATGATGGACATCAATGTCGCATCCAGCGGGACTGAGTTCGTGAAGTACTTCGTGGAGCGCATGGACGCGCGCGGCGTGCCGGTGGTGACTCCGGCGGGCGGGCGGGCGGGCCACGTGGACGCCAAGCGCTTCCTGCCGCACATCCCGCAGGGTGAATATCCCGCGGGCGCGCTGGCCGCGGCGATTTACATCGCGTCGGGCGTGCGCAGCATGGAGCGCGGCACCCTTTCGACCGACCGCGACAAGGACGGCAACAACGTGATGGCCGATCTGGAGCTGGCGCGGCTGGCCGTGCCGCGGCGCGTCTACACGATGTCGCACCTCGAATACGCCGTGGATCGTGTAGCCTGGCTCTACGAAAATCGGAATCTGGTCGCCGGGCTGAAATTCGTCTACGAGCCGCCGGTGTTGCGCTTCTTCTTCGGCAAGCTGTCGCCGCTGGATAACTGGGGGGCGCATCTCGCGGAAGCCTTCCGCGCGGACTTTGGGGAGCAGATGTAGGTCAGTAGAGAAGTAGACAGGGAAACAAGTAGACAAGAGAATTAAGTGCAACGCACTTCGGAAGTGCGTTGCACCTGTTGTTTAAGGGCGGCATTATGGCGTGACGGAGGGCTTCGTCAGTTTCGGGTCTCCGGTGACCCAGCAACTGCCTTCCGTCCCGTCGGGGCAGACCACACGCCACCAGTCGCCGTCGGCGCTGATGCCGGTGACCTTCACCTCACTGTCGGCGGGCAGGTCGCCGGCCTCCTGATAGTTCGCGCCCGGCCCCACAAGGATCGTGACGTCCTTCAAGGCCCGGACCAGGGTCGCGTTGGTCGGTAGCACAATGCTATCATCGGCGGCGCGGCGCGCGGCCGGTTTCTCTGTCGGCGCCGGCTCGACTGGCACAGCCGCCTCGGTCGGAACCTCAATCACAGCGGCCGCAGCTTCGTCCGTCGTCGTCTCAACGACAACCGGCGCAGCCTCATCCGTGGCGGCTGCGGCGGCCATCTCAGTGGCAACGGCAATCGCTTCGGCGGATTCCAGCACGATCGCCGGGCCGGTCCCCGCGCCGGGCTTCGTCAAGGGGTCGCCCAGCACGGCAGAAAGCAGGCCCGGCGTCTCGGGCGTGTCGCCGAGGAAGAGGACGATCAGCTTGTCTTTGGCCCAGAAGGTCGGCTGGCCGGGTCCCCCGACGGCCATATCACCCACGAGAGAACCGTCTGCCGCGATCCTCGCGGTGTCGGCCAGCCGCACCGATTCTTCGAGATACTCGTAAACCTCGACCTCCTGCCCGTTGACGCGGATGAGCCAACCCGGCACGGTGAAAAGGGCCTGGCTCACCGTCCCCGCCCACTGCGTGTTTGCGCCCGCCGCATCCAGCGCATCCATCAGCGCGGCAACGGCCTCGCTCGTCTCGAAGGCAGTTTGCGGGGTGTCCGCCGCCTTCGGCGCGCCGGTCGGAGGTTGGCCGGTCGCCACCGGCGGCGGCGTCGTACAGCCCGCGAGCAACAGGCCGATGACCAGCAAAATCCCAAGCCGTTGATATGTGGCACGAAATGATAAATGATGTTGCATGATCGCCTCCCACTACGGCAATTTTATCACAGTTTTAGTACTTGCCCGCGCAACGGCGCCGCTTTATACTGATGACGCAGACCACATCAGAAAGATTCGCCCGTCCGAAAATTACACTATTATTCGTCGCGCCAAAGGAGTCACGTGAAATGACCGATAACGCCCCGATCCAACCCCGATCTGCCGGCCGCCCTATTCCCTTCACCGACGCCGAGCTGTTCGCCCAGGGTGCGCAGCCCACCTACACCGGCCCGTATCTCGATCAGATCGCGTTTCCCCTCGGCGGCATCGGCGCAGGGTGCGTCTCGTTTGGCGGGCGCGGCGAGCTGACCGATTGGGAGATCTTCAACCGGCCCAACAAGGGCTATCGGCCCGCGTTTACCTTCTTCAAGCTCTACGCGCGGCCCCAGGGCGGCGAGTCGATCTTCCGGGTACTCGAAGGCCGATTGCCGCCCCACTATCAGGGGCCGCTGCCGCGCCATAAGACGTATGCCGGGTTCGGGTTCGGGCCCCCGGTGGAACAGGGTGCGGGCTTTCTCCGCATGGCCGAGTGCGCCTTCACCGGTGAGTTCCCCTTCAGCCGGGTTGACCTCGCTGACCCGGACGTGCCGGTGCGCGTCTCGACCTCCGCGTGGAGCCCGTTCATCCCGCTGAACGACGCCGATTCCTCGTTGCCCATCGCGGTCTTTGACGTGACGCTGACCAACGTCAGTGACGTCGCCGTGGACGCGACCGTCGCGCTGGGGTTGCAGAATATCGTCGGCTACCCGGAGACCGGCGAGGCCTTGAACGCGTGGGTCGAGGAAGACGGGTTGCGCGGTATCGTTATGTCAACTCAAAAACACACACCCGCCTCCCCCAACTACGGCAGCCTCGCGCTGCTCACGCCGGACGCCGACGTCACCTGGCAGTTGCGTTTCGCGGAGACGGCGTGGTTCGCCGCGTCGGAGAGCCTGCTTGACGAGTTCGGCGCGACCGGCGAATTCAGCGGCCCGTGCGAACCGACCCTGAGCGGCCCCGACGCAGGCGACATCGCGCAACTGGGCATCAAAGCGCATCTAGAACCCGGTGAAAGCGTCGTCCGCACGTTCGTGCTGGCATGGCTCACCCCGAACGCCGTGAAATACTGGGGCCTCAACGCGGGCACCGGCTCACAACACGAAGCGAACACCTCGCTCGGCTGGCCCACCTATCAAGGTCTGCGCTGGGAGGACGCCCACGCCGTCGGGCGCTACGTGATTCAGAACCTTGATCGGCTGCGCGGGGAAAGCCGGAAGTTCGCCGATGCGTTCTTCTCCTCGACGCTACCCGTCCACGTCCTCGACGCGATCTCCAGCCAGATGGCGACGTTGCGCACGCCCACCGTCACGCGCCTGCCCGATGGGACGATCTGGGGCTGGGAAGGCTGTATGTCCGACGTGGGCTGCTGCGAGGGGACCTGCACCCACGTCTGGGCCTACGCGCAGACGCTGGCGCACCTCTTCCCGAAGCTGGAGCGCGATATCCGAGCGATGGAGTTCAACGTGGACCTGCGCGCCGACGACGGGCACATGCAATTTCGAATGCCCTTGCCGCCGGGCACGGAGGCCAACCACCTGTTTCACGCCGCCGTAGACGGGCAGATGTCCTGCGTGCTGCGCACCTATCGCGAGTGGCAGCTTGCGGGCGATGAGAAGTGGCTGCGCGCGATGTGGCCCTCCGCGAAGGCCGCGCTGGAATACGCCTGGCGCGAGTGGGATGCCGACCGCGATGGGCTGCTCGAAGGGGTACATCACAACACGTTGGACATCGAGTTCCACGGCCCGGATACCATGTGCGGCAGCATGTACCTGGCGGCCCTGCGCGCGGGCGAGGAAATGGCGCGCTATCTTGGGGATGACGCGTCGGCGGACGCCTATCGAACGGTCTTCGAGTCGGGCCGGGCGGGCAGCGACGCGCAGCTTTACAACGGCGAATACTACTATCAGCCACTCCCGCAAGGCGAAGTTCCGCCGCCCTATCAGTTCGGCCCCGGCTGCATGGCCGACCAACTGTTGGGGCAATGGCACGCGCGCCTGTTGGGATTGGGCGATCTGTACGACGAAGAGCACGTTCGCAGCGCCATCGCGGCCGTGTTCCGGCACAACTTCCGCGATGACCTCTACAAGCACCAGAACCCGCACCGCGTCTTTGCGCTCAACGACGAGAAGGCGCTGCTGATCTGCACTTGGCCGCGCGGGGGCCGCCCGAAGAACAGCGTGACCTACGCCTTCGAATGCTTCACCGGCGTCGAGTATCAAGTCGCGGCGCACCTGATCTACGAGGGGTATCTGCGTGAGGGGCTGGCCGTGTGCAAGGCCGTGCGCGACCGGCATGACGGCGAACGGCGCAACCCGTTCAACGAGTTCGAATGCGGCAGCCACTACGTGCGCGCGCTGGCGAACTACGGCCTGCTGCTGGCCCTCTCCAATTTCCGCTACGCCGCGCCCGAACGCACGCTGTATTTTAACCCCGTGATCTCAGCCGATAATTTTCAGTGCTTCTTCTCCACCGATAGCGGCTGGGGGGTGATCCGACAACGGCGCGACGGGGACAAAACCGTTGTGAGCGTGGATGTGTTGGCGGGAACGCTGGCGGTTGAGCGCGCGGTGATCGGCGGTAAACCGGTCGCCAACGACGCCATCCGTCACACAGAAGCGGGAAGCTACGAAATCACCGTTTAGGGTCTATCAAAAAACCTCTGCGCTTTTGCGTCTCTGCGTCAATTATTTGCGCGCGGGTTGACACAGAGGCGCAGATAGAACGCTCAACGGGTAACAGTATACGTGTCCACCTGAACGCCAGTACGCGTCACGAATTGGAACGTGATTTGGGCGGGCGTTGCCTCGATCAGCATCGCGCCGAAGTCCTCGTTGAAACGCACCTGGCTGCCCTCGACCGGATTACCGATATCATACGTCACCGTGCCGCCCAGCCCATCCACGAAGTAGACGATATCGTCGCGCAGGATGCGCTCGTAGATGTGGTCGTGGCCCGACAGCACAGCCGTCGCGCCCCACGCCGCAAAGGGCCAGCGCAGATCGGTCGGAGGACTGTGCGGCCCCGATGAGTACGGCGGATGGTGCAGGATCACCAGCTTCCAGGGCGCATCGGAGGCGGCCAGCGCCTCGCGCAGCCAGGTCGCCTGCACCGAATCGGCGGTGATGCCGTCGGGCTCATCCGGCTGGCTATCGAGCACGAACCAGTGCGTCGGCCCCAGCCGCACGTCGTAATAGCGTTCGTTCCCCGGCAGCGTGAAGTAGTCCAGATGAGGTCGGGCCGACTCCGTCATCCAGTCATGATTACCCAGCGCGGGGAAAAAGCGGTTTTCGGCCGCGCCCGGCCCGAACGCGCCCGCATACGGATGGATGAACCCCGCATAGTACTGCCCGATGTTGAGATCAATGGTCTCGACCGAGCCAAACGGGTAGTTGTTGTCGCCAACCGTGAGGATCGCATCCGGCGTCCAGCCCTTCACCAGGGCCGCAACGTCGGCCTCGCGCGGGTTCATCAGGCCGAAGTCGCCGATCACCGCGATGCGGACGTTGTCGGAAATCGGCGGGAAGACGACAGGCGGGAGATGGGTCGCCGTGGGCGTTGCGGGCGGTGATGCGGTTGCCGCCGGTGACGCGGTCGCCGATGGCGTTGCCGTTGCGCTGGGCGGCGTCGCGGTAGGAGTCATTGACGGCGCGTGCGTGACCGTCGCCGTAGGTTCCCTCGTCGCAGTCGGCGCAAGCGTGGGTGAAGCCGCAGGTTGGAGCGCAGCGACCATCGTGGGCGGGGCAGGCGACGGTGTGATCGTTGGCGCGACACCGGGCGCGGCCACCGTGCAGGCGGCGAGGGCCAGGGCGATCACCCCCACGCAGAGGGCCGACCAGACCGCCCTCCTCCGCGCATGACGACACCCCCTCAAGCGCCCACCAGATCATCCGCTAACACGATGAAGCGCGCGGCGTTCCATTGCACGCCGCTGCCCATCGGCCATTCGCCGCGCAGCGGCTCGCGCCAGCGCACGGGGATCGCGTCCAGCCTGTAGGCCGCGCCCGCGAGCGCGCCGACCACGCTGGCCGCCGTGTCCGCATCCCCGCCCAAGTTCGCTACCTTAACGATGGCATCCTCGAACGAGTCGGTCGTCAACAGGCCCCAGATTGCGCTTTCCAGTGTGTGGCGCACCCAGCCAGTGTTCATCAGCTCGTCGCGGTGGCGGCCCGGCGCGGCTTCCACGAGATCCCATAGCTCTCGCGGCGTGGACGCGTCCGAGAGGGCTTCGCCGACCGCCTCATCGGGCATCACGTTGCGCATGAGGTGGAAGATGATGGCGTTGACCAGCGCGCAGGCTGCGCCGCAATCAGCGTGGGCGTGCGTCACGCGGCTCTGCCACTCGCTCTCGGCGATCAGCGTGTCGAGATCGTCCCAGCGGGCCAGCGCGACCGGCCAACAGCGCATCAACGAGCCATTGCCCGCCGAATTGGGATAGGCGGTCTGCACGGCGTTGGCGGCCTGCTCCCATCCCTGGCCCGCGGCCATCCGCCCGACGACCAGGCGCGTGTGGCGGCCTACGTCATCCGGCCCGGCCGCCAGCCAGGCGACAAACCGCGTGGCAAGGTCGTCGGGGTCCAGCCCGGCCTCCCCGGTTGCCAGCAGGCTATCAGCAAGCGCCAGCGCCATTTCCGTGTCGTCGGTGAATGTGCCCGCGGGCAGCCGGCCCCGACGCATCTCGCGTAGCAGACGATCCGGCGGCTGGGGCGGCATGAACTCCAGCGGCATACCAAAGGCATCGCCAATCGCCGCGCCCAACGCGCAGGCCCGCGCCCGATCGAGGATATCGGCGTCCATGCTCACTCCGTCTCCGCGCGCGACAGGTAGACACGCACGCCCTGGTTCACCGCGAGGCAGAGCGTCGCGTCGTCGTCGATGCAGCCCCACACGTTGACCGGGCTGTAGGCGCGCGGCTCCGCGCCGCGGCTGACCGGCGTCGGCCCGTCGTTCAGCTCGGCTTCCAGTTTAACCTCGCCCGCTCCGATGCCCATGCGTCTCATGTGCGCCGCAATGCTTCGGGCCGGGGCTGCGTCGCTGCATGAAGCCTTCGACCGTAAAATCGGCGCTCCTGATGTAGGCCATTACGTCCGCTTCGGCGACCCGCACCTGGACTGCGGCGTCGGCGATCTGGTCGCCGACCGCGAGCGGGATGGTGGTCACGCCGTTCGCGTCACCGTGAATCAGGTCGCCGGGCTGGACGGGTACGCCGTCAATCACCACCGGCAAGTTGACCTCGATCAGCCGCGGGTTGCCGTGGGCGGGCGCAAGCCCGCGCGCAAAGGCATGAAAATTCAGCGCCTTGAGTTCGACGATGTCGCGGATGCCACCGTCACAGACGATGCCGATCGCACCGAGTCGCGTGGCAATCGTGCCCATCACCTCACCGATGTGCGCCGACTTCTCGATGTTCGAGCCGACGTCTTTGAAGACAAGGACCACGGGTTTCGGCGCGACGTCCATCGCCTCCATCCAGGCGCGCCAGCTTCCGGGTGGCGCGGGCACATCCGGTGTGGTGGAGTCCACGGTCACGGTCACGGCATAACCGACCATCGTGCCAAGTTCGGGAGTCAGGCAGCGGATGTCCATGCCCATGAAGCCCTCGACGCGCCCGCGCACGTTGAAACGCTCGATCGCATTGCACACAGTGGGAGTGTCTATGAGGCGCAGCGCCTCGATCTGCTCTGGCGTCAGCACTTTTGTCATCACCCGGCCTCCTCCTGGATCGTAATTTCCACCTTGAAATCGCGCCGTTCGCCCGGTTGCAGGAATTGCAGGGTTCCGCGCGCGCGCTCAGCGGCCCGGCCATCTACGAGACAGTTCGCCGGCTCCAGCCCAATCACATATGCGCCCTGCCCCATCTGCTTCCACTGCACCAGATTGGGCAGGGTGTCCTTGCGAACACGCACCGCCAGGCGCAGCCCCAGCCGCGGGTTGACCAGCGCAATTTCCGCGAACCCATCTGGATCGGCGGGCAGGTCATGGTAAAAGACCTGCTCGCGGTAGCCCGCCTTCGGGGCCGACGTGTACATCCATTCGTCTATGCCCGGTGCGGCGATGGCGTCGCGCGGTTGGACCGGGTGCGCCACGGCTTCGAGCCGGCAGCCCTCGTCCATCAGCGGAAAGCCGGGGTTGATGTGGTAGAGGATCATCAGGGGCGACGGCGTCGCGGCAAGATTCTCCACCGTGTCATGGATCGTGATCCGGCTTTCGCCCAGCCAGGATGAGATAGTGCGCGTGAGGCGAAGGTTCTCGCCGAAGAACTGCGCCTGCCGCATCTCGCCGCGCACCCAGAACCGGCAGGCGTCGCCGTCCCACTCCTCGCCGGTCGCCACGCGCTGCGCCGGCAACAGCGATAACCGACCATGCTGACCGAGCGACTCGCCGTCATCTTCACACGGTCCACCCACATTGGTCAAGCCACAGCCGACCAGCAGCCCGCCGCCGAAGGTGCGCAGCCAGCCAAGCCCCTCCGGCTCGAAATAGGCGGGATGCGGGAAACCGGTCGGCGAGATGAAAGCCAGCGGCGTCGCGCCGTAAGCCGCCGGGCCGATGTCCATGCCCCGGTCGAGCAGCACGGTGTACGCTAACCCGCTCCCCGTGCGCACATCGGCGGCGCGCGACCCGCGCGCATTGCCGTCGGCCCATTCCACCATGCGCACCCCGGCGACCTGCGAGAGGTCGCCCACCCGCGCCAACAACGCCTCGCGTGACCACTCACGCCCGTACAGTCGCGCCATCTTTTGGTTCCTCCTTCATCATCATAACTGCTGTTGCCCGTTATCCCACTACCCCGCTCCCCCACTACCCCGCGGAGTGGGGAGACCAAGAATCGCAAACAATCAACCGCGCTGGGCATAATAGGGTGGGCACACCCCCCAGGGAGGATAGAGGTAAAAAATTTAAAAAA
>JBBQRS010000127.1:0-12539 GCA_038214535.1 Anaerolineae bacterium | reverse complement strand
GTCACGCATAATCACTTGTTCGCCAGTATTACCGACCTGGTCGCCGCCGTCGAACAGTTCCTAACCGATCTCGACAGCCATCGCGCCGAAGTGCTGTCTGTCATTGGAAATCCCCAATGACTTTTGTGGACTTATTTAGCCCGCGGGCCTGCGGACGGAACGCGCAAGCCTCTTTATGCGGTAGTTATATGATTTGCCGGCAGATTACGGGAAGATGCCCCGGTCTTTGTACACTTTCTCGATGCGGCGCAACGCCACGATGTACGCGCCGGTGCGCCAGTCCACGTTGAACTCATGCATCGTGTCGCGCACGCGCGTATACGCGCTAATCATGCGCCGGTGCAATTTGAAATCTACTTCTTCTAATTCCCACAACTCGCTGCGTTTGTTTTGCAGCCATTCGTAATAACTGACGATGACCCCGCCGGAGTTGCACAGGATGTCGGGCAGCACCTCGATCCCGTGGCTCTGCATGTAGGCGTCACCGTCCAGGTCGGTCGGCCCGTTGGCCGCTTCGATCACGGCCCGCACCTTCAGCCGCGGCGCGGTCTCCGCGGTGATCTGGTTCTCCAGCGCCGCCGGGATGAACAGGTCGGCCTGCGTGGCGAAGAACGCGTCGCTCTCAATCGGCTCGGCCCCCGGATAGTCCGCCACGCCACGCGTTTGCTGTACCCACTTCTGCAGGTCTGCCGGGTCAATCCCGGCGGCATTGGCAATGGAACCGGTGTGATCCTGCACCGCAAGCAGCTTCGCGCCCAGCGGCGCCATCAAACGCGCTGTCCACGAGCCCACGTTGCCGTAGCCCTGCACGATGTATGTGATCTGCGCGAGATCAATGTGGCAATCTCTGGCCCACTCCTGGATGATGTATACGACGCCCTGCCCGGTGGCCTTGTCGCGCCCCAGGCTGCCGCCCAGCTCCACAGGTTTACCGGTTACGACATGATAGCTGCGCTGGCGATCCTGCGGCGGAACCGTGGACAGATAGGTGTCCAGGATCCACGCCATGATCTGCGGGTTGGTATTCACATCGGGCGCCGGAATGTCGTAATCAGGGCCGATGGTGTTGCCCAGGGCGAAGGTGAACCGGCGTGTGATGCGTTCGAGCTCCGCCTTCGAGTATTGCTGCGGGTCAAACTGGATGCCGCCCTTTGCGCCCCCCAGCGGGATATCGGCGATGGCCGTCTTCCACGTCATCCAGGTCGCCAGCGCCCGCACCTCGTCAATATCCACACGCGGGTGATAACGCAACCCGCCCTTAAATGGCCCCAGCACGTTGTTATGTTGGACACGGTAGCCCGTGAAAACTTCGACGCCCCCGCTGTCCATCTTCACCGGAAAGTTGACGGTGACTTCGTTAACCGGCTTTTCCAGGATTTTGCGGATATCCGGGTCCAGGTGCATCAGGTCGGAGGCCCGGGCGAACTGCACGGTGACGTTCTCGTAAACGCTCATCTTCCTTGACATCGCGTGATCCTTGAATGTGTTGAAAATTGCCGCCGACGTTACGGCGCATCGGCTTTACCAGGCCAGAATAGCACGGAGCGGACAGACGCGCAACAGTGATAGATGCTCCCGCGCGATTACAAGCTGCGTCGCATCTATGGTAAACTTACCCTTTGTGAGACGCTGGGAAACGGCGATGGGTTCCGATCACGGATGCCGTCGCCGGTTTTATCGCGGGCGATTACGGTTATGGGAGGAAGGCTACTGTCATGTCTGATGAATTCTATCGGGTAGAGATTTGCGGTCTGCCGCGTGATTTGCCGCTCTTCGAGGTGGCGCCGAAGGTGAAGATCGCGATCTTCAACATGCTGGGCGATACCGAAGTCGTTGAGGCGGCCGCCGACGAGTTGGCGACCCGCTTTCCCGCAGGGGCCGACGCCATTCTCACGGCGGAAGTCAAAAGCATCCCGCTGGCCCACGCGCTCTCGGTGCGTCTGGGCATCCCCTATGTGATCGCCCGCAAGACCAAGAAGCCCTACATGGTCGGCTCGATGAGCGTCGAAGTCGTTTCAATCACGACGGGCGCGCCGCAAACCCTCTGGCTCGACGGCAAAGACCTCGATTTCATCCGTAACAAGCAGGTCGTGATTGTGGATGACGTTATCAGCACCGGCAGCACCCTGGTCGGGATGCGTAAGCTGGTCGAAGAAGCCGGCGGCGAGGTGTTGGCCGAGGCGGCGGTCTTCACCGAAGGCAACGACCCCGACCGCTGGAGCCATGTCATTTCGGTGGGCAACCTGCCCGTATTCCTGGGGTAAAACCGCCGTGCTGGAAAAAGCTGAAGAGATCGCGCGCCGTTACGACGCCCTGAACGTGCAGATGGCCGACCCGGTCAATGTATCCGACCTGACCCTGTTGGCCGACCTTGCGCGCGAGCAATCCGAAATCACAGATATCGTCAACGAATATCGCGCCTATCGCGCCGCTGAAACCGAGCTGACCGAGGCGGTTCTCCTCGCGGACGATGACAGCGACCCGGAGATGGCGGACCTGGCGCGTGTTGAGGTCGAGCGGATTAGCGCCGAGCAGGAGGCGCGGCTGGCGCGCATCCGTCTGATGCTGTTGCCCAAAAACCCCAATGACGATAAGAACGTGATCGTCGAGGTGCGCGCGGGGACGGGCGGCGATGAGGCCGGGCTGTTCGCGGCTGATCTCATGCGGATGTACAGCCGGTGGGCAGACACACATGGCTATAAGATCGAGCTGTTAAGCCAGAGCGAAACCGGCGTCGGTGGCTTCAAGGAAGTCATCTTCCAGGTGCGCGGTCGCGGGGCTTACTCTCGCCTGAAGTACGAGAGCGGCGTCCACCGGGTGCAGCGCGTGCCCACCACGGAAGCCCAGGGTCGCATCCATACCTCCACGGCGACGGTGGCCGTCCTGCCCGAAGTGGATGAGGTCGAGGTGAACATCCGCGGGGAGGACATCAAGATTGACGTGTTCCGCGCCACCGGCCCCGGTGGGCAGAGTGTCAACACCACCGATTCCGCCGTCCGCATCACGCACCTGCCGACCGGCCTGGTGGTGAGTTGCCAGGATGAGAAATCGCAACTCCAGAACCGCATCCGCGGGATGCAAATCCTGCGCGCTCGGCTCTATCAACTTGAGGAAGAACGACGGCTGGCCGAACGCAGCGAGACCCGGCGCAGCCAGGTGGGCAGCGGCGAGCGCAGCGAGAAGATTCGCACCTACAACTTCCCGCAAAACCGTGTCACCGATCATCGCATCGGCAAGACCGTCCACAATTTGTCGCAGGTGATGGCCGGCGATCTCGACGATTTCATTGATGAGCTTGCCACGGCCGACCAGTCGGACCGGCTCCAGGTCTTGACCGAGGAGTAGCATGACCGAACCATCTCAGGTCGAGGTCGCCGGTTTCACCTGGAAGCTGGACCTCTCTACGGATGTGGGGCGCGCCATGCTCGCCGCGTCGCGCCGTTTGCGCGAGGCCGGCATGGATTCGCCCCAACTCGACAGCGCCTTGCTGATGGGGCATGTGCTGGGGGTGAGCAAGACCCGGCTTTATGCTCATCCCGACCATAAGATGACCGCGGACGAAATTGTTGCCTTCGAGACGCTGGTGGGACGACGCATCCACCATGAGCCGATTGCCTACCTCATCGGCTATCGCTCCTTCTATGGGCTTGACATAACAGTTGATCCGCATGTCCTGATCCCACGCCCCGAAACCGAAATGCTGGTCGAGCGCGCCCTGGCGCAGGTGCAGGCACTGGCGCGCACCGGGCAGGCGCCGAAAGTGGCTGACGTGGGTACGGGCAGCGGCGCAATCGCCGTTGCGCTCGCCGTGAACGCGCCTGAGGTATTGATCTACGCGATTGACGTGTCACAGGACGCGCTCGACGTGGCCGCGCAAAACGTCTGGCGTTACGCCCTCGGCGAACAGATCCAACTGATTCCCGGCAACCTGGTGGATGCGCTGCCGGAGCCGGTAGACGTGATCGTCGCGAATTTACCCTACGTGGCGTCAGGCGACTTGCCTGGCCTGGCCCCCGACATTCGCGACTTCGAGCCGAGCCTGGCGCTGGACGGTGGGCCGGAGGGCGTGCAGACGATTCGCGCTCTGTTTGCCGACCTGGCTTCCCCGGCGGGCGCGGGCAAACTGCGCCCCGGCGCACGCCTCTTCCTCGAGATTGGCGCGGATCAGGGGGCGAGCGCGAGGGCCATCGCCCGCGCCGCCTTCCCAAGCGCGCAGGTCGCCATCGAGGCAGACTACGCCGGGCTGGATCGTTTACTGGTGGTGTATACGTGAGTTCGCCTTACCAACTGATCGCACTCGACCTGGACGGCACCGCCGTAGAGGGCGGCCAGTTGCCGAACGCCCGCGTGCGACGGGCCGTGGCCGAAGCCGCGGCGCGCGGCGTACACGTCGTGTTGGCGACGGGCCGACCCTTCCTGTCGGCGCAACGTTATGCGGAAGCTTTCAGTCTACGCACGCCGCTGGTTTGCTTCCAAGGCGCGCTGGTGAAGGAACTGGCGGGTGACCACGCGACGCTCTACTCGGAGCACCTGCCGGCCGCGCCGCTCGACGAGGTCATCGCGTTGGCCGAAGGACAGGCGCTGGAACTCACCCTCTACAGCGAGGAACGCATCTACTACTCGCACACGACCCGCTCGAAAGAGTTTTATGATCTCTGGTTCGGCATCCCCGCCGGCACGACGCCGGATCTGGCGGCTGCGGTGCGTGAGATCCATGCGCACGGGCTGGTTCCGCTCAAGGGCCTTTTCATCGGTGAGCCGGAAGAGAACGACGTGCTGGTTGCCCAACTCGCGCAGCGTTTCGACGGTCGCCTATCGGTGGTGCGCTCGCACGAGCTTTTCGTGGAGGTCACTTCGCCCGTCGCGTCGAAGGGCACGGCGCTGGCCTTCGTGGCCGAACGCTTCGGTGTGGCGCGTGAAGAGGTGATTGCGGTGGGCGATTCGGGCAACGACGTGAGCATGGTCGCGTGGGCCGGGCTGGGCGTCGCCATGCGCAACGCAACGCCTGACGTACACGCGGTCGCCGATTGGGTGGCCCCGCCTGTCAGCGAAGATGGCGTGGTCGAAGTGATCGAACGTTTCCTCCTCCGCAATGGTCACGCCTGAGCATCCGTCCGAAGATTTTGCGCGCGCCGTCGCGCTGCTCCGCGCCGGTGAGCTCGCAGCCTTCCCCACGGACACCGTCTACGGCGTGGGCGCGCTCGTCTGGGACGCTGCCGCCGTCCACAGGCTCTATCTGGCGAAGCTGCGCCCCGGCGATAAAGCGATCCCTGTGCTGCTGGCCGACCCTGCCGACCTCGCGCTCGTCGCGCACGACCTATCGCCCGACGCGTTGCGGCTGGCCGCTGCGTTCTGGCCCGGCCCGCTGACCCTCGTCGTCCCGAAGGCCCCGTCTATCCCCGCGGAGGTGACCGCGGGCAGCGACACGTTGGCGGTGCGCGTGCCCGATCACGACCTGGCGCGCGCCTTGATTCGCGCGGTGGGCGCGCCGCTGGCCGCCACCAGCGCCAACCTCTCCGGGCAGACCAGCCCCGTCACTGCGGGGGATGTCGCGGCGCAACTCGCCGGCCGCGTCGCCATCATCCTGGACGGCGGCCCCTGCCCCGGCGGCGTCCCCTCCACCATCGTTGACCTCACCGGCCCCGAACCGCGCTTGCTGCGCCCCGGCCCCATTGACCTCGACGAAATTATGGCGCTTCTGGGCTAAGCGCCCCCTCACGCCGTAACTAATCCAAGAATGGGACGCGGACGAGCACAGATGAACGCGGATTTAAAGGTGGACGTCTATCCGAAGATTCCGCATTGCTCTCCTTTGTAGTGACGGCTTCAGCCGTTGCGGGGGCAAGCCCACGGCTGAAGCCGTTACTACAAAGAGAAGGACATGTCAAAATTCAAAACTCAAAGGACGGCAGGTGTGCTATAATTCCGGCATCAACAAGCGCCACGTCTAGGTAGGTCGCGATGAACCGGGCAACGCACAGTGCTGATCGGGATTGACGCCAGCCGGGCCACGACGAGCCAACGCACCGGCACCGAAACCTATTCGCTCGAATTGATCCGCTCGTTGGCGCGCCTGAGCGCCGCGGAGGGCGCGCGTCGTTTCCGCCTTTACACCAACGGCCCGCCGCCGCCCGGCCGCTTCTGGGATGATCCCGCGCCGCTCGGCTGGGAGGTGTGCTCGATTCCGTGGCCGCGGCTCTGGACGCATGCCCGCCTGAGCGCCGAGATGCTGCTCCATCCGCCGGACGTCCTGTTCGTGCCCGCGCACGTCTTGCCCCTGCACCACCCGGCGGCGAGCGTGACCACCGTGCATGACCTCGGCTACCTGCACTACCCGGAAGCGCACCGGCCCGCCGACCGGCGCTATCTGGACTGGTCTACGGCGTGGAGCGCCCGCCAGTCGCGCGCCGTGATTGCCGATTCCGTAGCCACGCGGGACGATCTGGTGCGCGCGTATGGGATCGTTTCAGATAAGATTCATGTCATCTATCCGGGGGCGCAACCCGGTCTGGCCCTGGTGACAAACTCGAAGGAAATCGCACAGGCGCGGGCGCGCTACGGCATCGGCGAGCGCTATCTGCTCTACGTGGGCACGTTGCAGCCGCGCAAGAATCTGAGCCGGGTCGTCGAGGCCTTCCGCCGGCTGGTCGCCGCAAACCGGTTGGAGGGCGTGCAGCTCGTCCTTGCCGGTAAGCAGGGCTGGTTATACGACGATCTTTTCGCACAGGTGGACGCGGCCGGTTTGCGCGAGCGCGTGCTTTTCCCCGGTTACGTGGAGGATGCCGATCTCGCCCCGCTGATCTCCGGGGCGACGGCATTTGTTTTTCCCTCGCTCTACGAGGGTTTCGGGATGCCTGTGCTCGAAGCGCAGGCGTGTGGAGTTGCCGTCATGACGGGAAAGAACTCATCCTTGCCGGAGGTCGCCGGCGACGCTGCCCTGCTGGTGGATCCGCTGGACGTGGACGCGATTGCCGCGGCGATGCAACGGCTGGTGGATGACGCCACCTTGCGTCAGCAGTTGACGCGGCGCGGCTTCGAGAACGTCCGGCGCTTCTCGTGGGAGAAGTGCGCGCGTGAGACGCTGGCGGTCCTCGAGAGCGTCGCAAGGTCGCCGCGCTAAACTGTGAACGCGCCGGTTCCCGTCCCATCTGTCCGCATCCTGGGCGTGCGCGTCGACGCGTTGACCTACGCGTCGCTGCTCGATGTGATCGGGCGCTTCATCGCATCCGGCGCGCCGCACCAGATCGCCACGACGAACCCCGAGTTCGTGATGGAGGCGCAGCGCAACCCGCGTTTCCGTGAGGTTCTGGAGGGCGCAGACCTGTGCATGGCCGACGGCGTGGGTTTGCTCTGGGCCGCAAAGCGGTTGGGGCATCCACTGCCGGAGCGCGTCACCGGCTCGGACGGCTTGCCGCGCATTGCAGAGCGGGCCGCGCGGGAAGGTTGGCGGCTTTATCTGCTGGGCGCAGCGCCGGGCGTCGCCGCACGCACGGCGCTGCTTTTGACGGGGCAGTATCCCGGTTTGCATGTCTGCGGGGTTGACGTCGGTTCGCCTGCCGATGCGGCATCTGAAGGGATCATCGCCCGCATCCGCGCGGCGCAGCCCGACATCCTGTTCGTGGCCTTCGGCGCGCCGAAACAGGATCTCTGGATCGCCCGGCATCGCGCAGCGCTGGGCGTGCCCGTGATGATGGGCATCGGCGGTGCGTTCGATCACATCGCCGGGGTGCAGAAACGCGCCCCCGGCTGGGTGCAGGCGATTAATCTGGAATGGCTCTATCGCCTGGCGACGCAGCCCTGGCGTTGGCGTAGACAGTTGGCCCTGCCGCAGTTCGTGTGGGCGGTATTGCGCGGGGGTAAAACCGCCCGTTCGTAGCGCGCCGTCCTCAGCGCTCAGGAGAGCGCGCTACGAGCAAGACTGCTACGAGCGGAGATGTGTGATTCGAAGGAGTAAGGTTTTGGGAGAGGTTCTCACCCTGGAGGCCGCGCTGACGTGGCGAGAGACGCAGGCAGACGCGCACCGCGTGGTTGTGATGACCAACGGCCATTTCGACCTGCTGCACGTCGGCCATATTCGCTATCTATCAGCGGCGCGCGCGCTGGGCGATGCGCTGATCGTCGGCCTGAACAGCGATGCCTCGACGCGCCTGCGCAAGCCGGGCCGTCCCCTCGTGCCTCAGGATGAGCGCGCCGAACTCGTGGCGGCGCTGGGCTGCGTGAATGCCGTCGTGATCTTCGACGACGTGACCGCCGGCAGCCTCGTGGCGGCGCTTCGGCCCGAAATCTACGTCAAGGGCGGCGACTGGGGTCGGCCCGGCGGCCCTCAGCCCCCGGAAGCCGAGATCGTGGCGGCCTATGGCGGTCGCGTCACCTACCTGCCCTACGTGGCGAACCGTTCCACCTCCGACCTCATCGCGCGCATCCGCGCCCTGCCGCACACCGATGATTGAAACGACCGCGCCGCGCGCCGAATCATCGCTGGGCCGTTCCGCCGGTATCCTGGGGCTTGGCAACGTCGCGAGCCGGGTGGTGGGGTTGGCGCGCGAGTCGGTCATCTCCTACTATTTCGGCGCGAGCGGCGAGCTGAGCGCCTTCAACCTGGCGGCACGCGTGCCCGCCATGCTCTACGACCTGCTGGTCGGCGGGATGTTGAGCGCAGCGTTAGTCCCCGTTTTCAGCGATTACAGCCGACCCGGGCGCAAAGCCGAGCTGGCACAGGTCGCGGGCGCGATGCTCAGCCTCATCGCCGTCGTGATGAGCGTGATCGTCATCCTGCTCGAATTGTTCGCTGTGCCAATCGCCGGCATCCTTGGCAACTTTGAAGACCCTGCGCTCCAACACGTGTTGGAGCGTTGTTTGCAACTGATCGCCCCTGCCGTGTTGCTGTTCGGCCTCTCCGGCGGCGTGACGGGTCTGCTCTACTCCCTCAAACGTTTCAGCATCACCGCGCTGAGTGGGGCCGTCTTCAACCTCGGCATCGTGCTGGCCGCGCCCCTGCTGGCGAACCGCATCGGCATCTACGCCCTGCCGATCGGCGTCACGCTGGGCAGCCTGATGCAGCTTGCGGTGATGGCGCCCGGCCTGCGCGGGTTGGGACTGCGGCCCTCGCTGGCCTGGAATCACCCCGGCGTGCGGCGCATTTTGCGCCTTTACATCCCCATCGCCCTGGGGTTGATCGTCACGCAATTTCAGATCATCGTGGATGGCCGCTGGGCATCGGAGACCGGGGCGTCGAGCGTCAGTTGGATGCGCTACTCGACGACGCTCATTCAGATGCCGTTGGGGTTGGTGCCGGTGGCGATTTCGCTGGCTGCCCTGCCCAGCCTGGCCCAACGCGCCGCCGCAGAGGATTGGGAGGCGTTTCGCTCGCTGTTTGCACGCGGGCTGCGCATGCTCATCGTTTTATTATTGCCCGCTACGGTCGGCCTGTTCGTGCTGGCGATGCCGATCATCAACTTGCTATTTCAACATGGCAGCTTCACCGCGGCCGACACGGCGATGACCACGACCGCGCTCCGGCTTTACCTGATCGGCCTGCCTTTCGCCGGGGTGGATTTCCTGTTGAATTACACGTTCTACGCGCGCCAGGACACGCGCACCCCCGCCATCGTCGGCGTCGTCGCGGTGGGCCTCTATTTCGTCGCTGCGTGGACGTTGAAGGCGCGCATGGGTTTCCTCGGTCTCGTGCTGGCCGACTCGATCAAACAGGCGGGGCACGCTACCATCATGGCGGCGCTCCTGATGGGCACGGTCGGGCGGCCTGTGGGCCAGGGTATCAGGATGACGACGGTGCGCTCGGTGGGCGCGTCGCTCCTGATGGGCGTCGTGGTCGCAGCCGGCGCGTATGCGTTGGCCCGCGTCCTGCCTTCCGGGCTGATCGCGCGGTTGGCCCTCGTGCTGATCCCTTCGGCGACGGGCGCGGGGCTGTATGTGCTTTTGCTGCGCATGGCCCGCGTTCCTGAGGCGAATGCGCTCATCGGCATGGTCACGCGGCGCTTCTCGCGCAAACCCACCCGCTGATTTGCTCATCACGGCGCTGCGAATATAATAGAAAGGTTGTGCCGTAAGTTTTGGAATCTATCCGGAGACTCGTAGTTTAGCCCCTTATGGGCGTCGGCGACGGGCACAAGGCCCTGGACTACGGTATTTCAGGGTACATTCTCAGAGGAGAAACTCAGTTCATGGCGAAAAAGAGTCAGAAAAGCAAGGCTCCGCGCGCGACGACCCCGCGCATGTATAGCGATGGTGCAGCGGCCCCTAAGACCACCACCGGCGCAAAGCCGGCCACGTCCACCAGTTCTGCCGGAGCAGCGCCCGCGCGTTCTTCAGCCGGGGCGGCCAAACCGATCACGACAGGCGGGCGCGGCGCGATGTCGCTCGAACAGGAATATGCGTTCGTCATGGGCGATTTACGACGGTTGGGGATTATGGCGATCGCCGGTTTTGCGTTTATCGCGGTTGTCGGGTTGATTTTTCGCTAATATACCTGATCAGTCCGGGACAACGATGCCCAACGTCTCCTGATCGGGTCGTGACGATTCGCCGAGCGGTCGCCAGACCGCGGCGGCGATTTCCACGGTGAGGTGTACCAGCAGCGCCAGCCACAAGTTGCGCGTTGCCACCAGCACGGCGGTGCTTGCAAACGCAAGCGCGATGCGCAATAGCGCGTAGGGCCGATGGGCCGGATCGCGCAGCGCCGCCCGCGCAAAGGGATTCAGCCCCCACTCCAGCGCGACCAAGCCCATTCCCAACCAACTTCCCCAGTAAAACGGATTTGTGGTTAGCGCAGATAAAACCGGCGCGAAGATCGCCGCGTCTGCGAACGGCAAGCGATGTAGGCCGTCAGCCTGTAGCAGCAGCCAACCGGCTGCGCCCGCGCGATAGAACGCCCAATGCCATTGCAACAGGATCGCATCCAACGGCGCAAGCCATGCGTCTGCGGGGCGAGGTGTGGCGGTCTGACTGCCCCGCACCGCGCGCGGCCGGCGCGCCCCCAGAATCCACGCGGCGAAGAGCGCGCCGACCGCCAGCAGCGCCAGGAACAGCCCCGCCGCCAGCGATTGTACCCAATCCACTTCGCCCAGACCCATCAGATAAGGGGAAAGTGCGCCGCTGCGCCACGCCAGGATCGGGGGCAGCGCGTAAAAGAGCGCGGCGACCAGCCATCCCAGCATCCGCGCGGCTTCCCGTCGCCCTTTGCCCAGGGCGCGCCCGCGCAGCAACCACCGTACGCCCCATGCCGCGTTCGTGGCAACGATCGCCGTCGCGGCGCTTGCCGCGATCCACAGTCCCGGATTCGTCAGGTCAAATTGCAAAGTGCATAGCTCCTCGGATGATTCTACCGCCTTCGCGCGTTCGCGGCAAGGCGGTAGCTTTCGCAGCGAGCGGACGGCAGCATACTCCGAAACCAAGTCAGTGCATTTGACGTACAACCCGGTCGCAAGTATCATGCGATCTATGACCACTTCTACCGTCACCCTGTTATTCACCGATATCGTTGACAGCACGCGCCTGTGGGAAGCGCAGCCCGCGGCGATGAAACCGGCGCTGGCCCGTCACGACGAGATCCTTCGGCGCGTTGTGGCCGACCACGGCGGCCGCGTCGTCAAGGGGACGGGGGATGGCGTCTTCGCGACCTTTCCCTCCGCGCTGGGGGCGGTGAACGCGGTGATAGACGGTCAGCGGAATCTCCTGGCCGAACCATGGCCTGCGACCATCTCCCTGCGCGTCCGCATGGGGCTGCATACCGGCGAGGCTGACGCCGACGCTGCCGATCCCACCGGCCCGGCCGCGAACCGGGCGGCCCGCCTCATGGCGCTGGCCTCCGGCGGGCAAATCCTGCTCTCCCAGGCGACCGCCGATCTGGCGCAAGATCGCCTGCCCGCAGGGGTCGCCCTGCACGATCTGGGTGAACACGCCCTCCGGGGCCTGGCGCGGCCCGAGCGCATCTGCCAGCTCACCGCGTCCGGCCTGCTCGACGATTTTCCGCCCCTGCGCTCGCTCACAGTCCGCCCCAATAACCTGCCCGCCGCGCTCACGCCTTTCATCGGGCGCGAGCGGGAACTTGCCGAAGTGAACGATCTGTTGGAGCGCACCCGCCTTCTCACCCTGACCGGGCCGGGTGGCACGGGTAAGTCGCGGCTTGCGCTGGAACTTGCCGCGGAGCGGCTCGACGCTTATCCCGACGGCGCGTGGCTGGTGGAGTTGGCCCCCATTGCCGATCCCGCGTTGCTGGTGTCGGCCATCGGCGGCACGCTGCGCGTGACGGAGCAGCCCGGCCGCTCACTCGATGCGGCGCTGGCCGACTACCTGCGCCACAAGCAACTGCTCTTGATCCTGGACAACTGCGAGCACCTGATTGACGCCTGCGCCCGCCAGGCCGACACGCTATTGCGGGATGCGCCCGGGCTGACCATCCTCGCGACCAGCCGCGAGATGCTGGGCGTCGCCGGTGAGACTGCCTATCGCGTCCCCTCACTCGCGTTGCCTCAGGTCGGCGTTACTGCGCTCGATGAGGTGCGTCTATCGGAGGCCGTCCA
>JBBQRS010000126.1:0-12543 GCA_038214535.1 Anaerolineae bacterium | reverse complement strand
TGCCACACCCTGCGCCTGGGCGATGTTCCACCCGGCGAAGTTGCTGCTGCCGACGTAAAGCACCTTGCCCGCCGTCACCAACTGCTCCATGGCCTGCCAGATCTCTTCCCAGGGGGTCGTGCGATCAATGTGATGCATCTGATAGAGATCAATGCGGTCGGTTTGCAGACGGCGCAGGCTGTCGTCGCACGCCTGCCGGATGTGATAGGCGGACAGACGGCGTTGGTTCATGCCGTCGCCCATCGGGCCATAGAGCTTCGTCGCCAGGACGATCTGCTCGCGGCGGCCGCCCTGGGCCAACCAGCGCCCGATGATCTCCTCGGTGTACCCTCCGTACTCATGGCCGCCGTAGCGGTTCGCCGTATCGAAGAAATTGACGTCGAGTTCCAGCGCCTTATCCATCATGGCGTGGCTATCCGCTTCGCTGGTCTCCGGGCCAAAGTTCATCGTGCCGAGGCACAATCGGCTGACCTCGAGGCCGGTGCGGCCTAAGTGTGCGTACTTCATCAGAACACTCCTTTCAAACAAAAACTCTCTGCGCTCTTACGAGCGCACTACAAACGAACCATTCCTTGCTCGTAGCGCGCTCTCCCCAGCGCCGGATGCGCTCAGGAGAGCGCACTACGAGCAAGATTATGCGGCAGTTTTCGGCGCGACCCACGCTTGCGTGCGCGCGCCTTCGTAAAGCGCCTCCATTACGGCGCTGCGTTCTGCCGCCTCACGGGCGCCCACCAGCGGGACGTCCGCGCCGTTCAGGGCATCCAGGAACAACTCGAAGGCATGGGGCCACGCTTCGGGCAACTTCTCCCACGGTTCTTTGCCATCCGCGCCGACCACGTGGGCGCTCTGGAAGTAGAGCTTGCCGTTGGCCGTGTAAGCGTGCCCCTCCGTGCCGCTCAGCACCAGACCGACGGGATGCGCTACGTCTACCCACCCGGCGGCGAGGCTGCCCAGGACGCCATTTTCGAAGTTCATCAGGCCCTCGCCGGTCTCATCGCAATCGCCGTAGTGCCCCGTGACCACCTTGAGGGTCGCCGTGGCGTCGGTGACGTGGCCCATCAGCCAGAGCATAATGTCCAGCGAATGCGTACCCAGGTCGCCGAACGCGCCCACGCCCGCCTGCGCCGGGTCGGTCATCCAGCGCCAGTCGGTATCGAACCAGCCGCCCAGTGATCCCGAATGGCAGTTCGTGTGCCGGAAGCGCGTGACCGTGCCGAACGCGCCGTTCGCAAGCTGCTCGCGCAGGAACAGGTGAATGGGGTTGCCGCGCATGAAGTAACCGGTCTGGAAGAGGACGCCGGCCCGCTCGATGGCGTCGGCCATGCGGTACGCGTCCACCGCGCCCATGCCCAGCGGCTTCTCGGCGAAGAGATGCTTGCCGGATTCGGCAGCCGCCAGCACCAACGGTTCGTGCCGGTTCGTTTCCGAACAGATGATGACGCCATCAATGGCGGGATCGGCCCAGACCTCGGCCACATCCGGCGCGACCTGCGCCGAAAGCGCCTCCGTGTATTTGGCGGCCCGTTCCGGCTGGTGATCCCAGATATATTTGACGGTCACGTCATCGCGCGCTTGCAGCCGCTTGACGAATCCCGGCGTATGAATGTGGGCCGCGCCCACGAGTGCGACGGTGGTCATGCGGGCTCCTTTTATTCGAGGGTGACTTCGTGGCCGCTGCGCTGGCTGCGGTAAATGCCGTCCAGGATGGTCATCACTTGCATGGATTGCTCGGCGGGAACCGGCGACGGCGCGCCGTCAATGATCGCCTGGGCGAACTCCACGCATTCCTGCGCGTGCGGCTCCAACAGATCCGCCGTCAGCTTGAGTTGACGGTTATATTGTTGCTTGAGGGCGTAGTTGGTCTCGTAGAACTCGCACTTGGGCCAGTGCGACCCGGCACGCGTGCCGTAGAGCCACATCTGCATGTCCTCGCCGTGCGGGTTGTCGTGATGCAGCAACCAGCTCACTTCCAGGATCAGCGTCGCGTCGTTCTCAAAGCGCACGAATGCCGCCGCGAAATCTTCCACATCGAACTCCGGCGGGATCGGCCCGCCCCAGACGCTGAACGCGCCCGGCAGGTGCGCCAGTTCGGCCCGCGCGACGCCCGTCACCGAGGTCGGCTTCGGGTTGCCCATGAACCAGAGCGTCAGGTCGAGGATGTGAACGCCGATGTCAATGGTCGGCCCGCCGCCGCTATGCTGCTTCATGATAAAGCCTGGCCGGGTCGGCGCGGCGGCGCGACGGAGCATCCAACTGCGCGCGTGATAGATGTCGCCCAACGCGCCGGAATTAATCTCTGCCTTCATCGCCTTCGAGCTGCCCCGGAAACGGAAGTGCTGCGCCGTCATCAACATCTTGCCCGAACGATCGCGCGCCTCAATCATGCGGTGGATGTCGGCGGGCTGCGGCGCGAGCGGCTTCTCGCAGATAACGTGCTTCCCGGCGTCCATGGCGGCAATCGCCAGCGGCGCGTGGTAGTTGTTGGGCGTGCAAATATCTATGATGTCAATATTCGGATCGTTGATGAGTTCCGCGGTGTCGGTGGTGCGATAGGGTACCTTCCACTCGTCGCAAAACGGATCCAGATAGGTGGGGCTGATGTCCGCAGCCGCTACCACTTCGGCATAGGGCGAAGCGTTCCAACCCGGCATGTGCGTCTTGGCAATGCCGCCGACCCCGATGATGCCGACTTTGAGCACTTTGGTCATGAGTTACCTTCCTTCGGAGAGATGGGATGAATTTGACGATCAGACAAACGCGCACGTATTATCCCACGACGCGTCTCATGCTGCGTAACGCCGGCCTTCATCCATCATCGCCAGATAGTTTTCCAGCGGGATGTAGTTGGCGACGCTATTGCCCGTCCCCAGGACGTAACCGCCGCCAGGAAGGCAGGCATCCAGCGTGTCGCGCACACGTTGCCGCACGGCAGCTTCGTCGGCGCGACATAGAAAGTCTACGTCAATGCCGCCGAGCAGCGCGATGGATTGACCATACGTCTGCTTGACGTCAATCACGTTTTCGATGGTGTCCTCGAACGAGTGTTTGGCGTCTATCCGCACGTCCTCGATCAGGTCGGGCATGATGGTCGCCAGGTTGCCGCAGGAGTGGAGCAGATAGGGACGGCCAGCATCGTGCGAGAGCTGCGCCATCAGTTTGTGGCCGGGCAGCACGAACTCACGCAGGTCCCTGGGGCCGATGAGGGTGCCGGTCTTGAACCCCATGTCATCACTGCCCCAGATGATCTTCACGCGGTCGAACTCCAGCATCCGCGCTACGACGACCCGATATATCTCGGTGAGCCGGTCGGCGATGGCCTTGACCAGATCGCGTTGATCGAACAGCGCGTAACAGAGCGTCTCATAGCCCATCAGCCAGCTCAGATATTCGGCGAAATGCGCGAAGCCGCCGCTGCCGATGACGCACATATCGTCGGGCAGGTTGGCCTCATACCATGCGAGGTCGTGCGTCGTTAACTGTCTCACGTCCGGCCAGGGATAGGCCTCGAATTCGTCCCAGTTGGTGATAGGGCCGGTGTGTTCGTCAATGTACTGGCGGCCGTTGGCGCGTTGCAGGTCTGCTGTGTCATCGGCAATGACGCGGTGAAGCGGCATGTCGAGGCCCTCAAGGCTACAGCGCACGTGATCATAGCCGAGGAAGCGCTGGATGACGATCTCACGCTGAAGATCGAAATGGAGATCCGCGGGGTTCAGACCTTCCAGGAGATCAAACCGCTCACAGACGGCTTCCTGGACTTCAGGATCGAGGAACAACTCGATGTTGTGAACCCGACGCGGCGTGCGCTCACGCAGGATGCAGCTTACGAGTTCTTCCCAATCCGGGGCAACTTCGACAGAGAATGAGGAATTGGACACCAGGCGCCTCCCTTGTGCTCAAGAACATTAGCCGTCATTCTACCTCCTTTATACGATGGAAGCCAAACCTGTGCTATACTCCCGCCCATGTCTACATCTACCACAGAAAAACGCGTCTTGCTGGCGGTGTTCGCGCATCCCGACGATGAGTGGTTTGGGACGCAATAGATAACGCTTCATCCCCCAGCGCACAGCGGGCGTAGACCACCTTCTCCTTACCCTCCACCGCCAGGGTCGCCGTCACATCCAGCGTGTCGATCACGAAGCGCCGGAAATCGAAATCATCGGCGGCATCGGCCAGCCCATCCCCCACCCGCGCGGCGAAGGCCTGGAGACCTTGGATCTGCGCGGGCGTCAAGCTGCGTGCTTCGAGCCGGGCCAGTAACCCCTCGCGTTCCCTGGTCAACCCGCGTCGCGCCTGTTCCAGTTGAGCATTGTGCTCGTCCAGCAACGCCTTGGAGAAATCGCCGGCGATGTACAGCCCCAGCAGCCGTTTCGTTTGTTGCTCGTTTTCGGCCAGCAGGCCTTCCATGGCTTCCAACCGCGTGCGGATCGGCGCTCGCGCCTGCTCCTCTTCGGCTTGCAGCGCGTTCAGGCCGGCCGTCAGCGCCACCGGGTCCGTGATCAGCGCGTGCACCCAGTCCCACACTGCCGCATCTACCTGGTCCACCGGGAAGTTGGGCAGGTCACAGTTGTGGGGCCGCGCGCTGGGGATCTTGCCGATAGCCGGGCAGCGGTAGTAGCGGTAGGTTCGTCGGCCGGGCAGCGTCTTGCGCGTCGCCTGCACCGTGAGCGCCGCCATGCTGGAGTGGCAGTTGCCGCAGACGGTCCGCCGCCGCATGAGGTACTGCCCCTTCAGGTTGCGCCGTGAATCGCCCTTGTTGCGCGTGCGCTGGGCAGTGGCCGCCTGCC
This sequence comes from Anaerolineae bacterium, assembly GCA_038214535.1. Lineage (GTDB taxonomy): Bacteria > Chloroflexota > Anaerolineae > CG2-30-64-16 > CG2-30-64-16 > JBBQRS01. The sequence continues at coordinate 7,756 of JBBQRS010000126.1, read as the reverse complement.
ATGTCGCACGGCTGACGATGGCGGGCACCTCCACCGGCACCCACTCTTCTGCCGGCCGCAGCACCTGCTTGCCTTGCTCCCTGGCGAACTTGCGCCAGTGCCAGACCCCGGCATAGGTCTCGGCCTGCAGGATGCGGCCGATGCTGGCCTTGCTCCACTGCCCGCGCGGCCGCTGCTTGGGGATCTCGCGCGGTCGGAGATCGGCGGGCGAGGGCAGGCTGAGGGCATTCAGCTTCTGCTGGATGGCATAGATAGACAGCGGCTTGCCGTCGCCGTCACCCACCGTGTACCACTCGAAGATCAGGCGCACGGTCTGGGCCGCGGGCTCCACCACCTCCAGCACCCACTTGTGGTTCTGTTCCATCACCCGGTAGCCGAAGGGCGGGCGCGCGTAGACCAGGACGCTGCCAGCCTTGACCTTGAGCTCGCGGCCGCGGTTCATGCGCTCGCTGATCTTCAGCCGCTCGAACTCGCTCACCGCGGCGCGTACGTGCTTCATCAGGCCGCCCTCGGGGGTATCGGGATACTCCCCCATGACGTACTCGATGCTCACGCCGCCCTGCTTGAACTCCGACTCCACGAACAACTGCTTGGCCAGATCGCGGCTCAACCGGTCCAGTTCCCGCGTCACCAGCACGTCGAACTGGCCGGTCCGAGCCAGCTCACGGGTCTGGTTCAGCCGGGGCAACTCGAAGGCCGCCCCGCTGGCGCCCCGGTCATCCTCGGCCAGCTCGGCGACGATCGCGTACCCGCGCTGCTCGGCGTAGGCGCGGCACAGATCCAGTTGGCCCTTCAGGTTGCGATCCTCGCTCTTGCGGTCGTCGCCGCTCACCCTGGCGTACAGCACGGCGCGTTTGCTCATGATCCCACTCCATTGCGTAGACGCTGCTCGGTCTCCTCACCACGCGTTGCGGCTTTCCCGCTTGGGGCGCCGGGTGATACCAGCGGCAGCTTCTGCCCGCCCAGCAGGCCGCGGGCGATGACGACCTTCGCACCGTCCTCGACCGCCAGCCGGATCGAAACATCGAGGCCCTCGATCACCTCGCGTCGGAACGCGAAGTCGGCGTCGGAGCGCGCCAAGCCGTCAGCGACTCGGGCTGCGAACTGGCGCAGGTCGGCCAGTTGCTCGGGTGGCAGGGTTGGCGGTTCCAGCCGGCGTTGCAGATCGCCGCGCTCGCGCGCCAGGTCCGCCGCAGCTGCTTCCAGTTCATCCCGCCGCGTCGCCAGCATCTCCATGGTCAGATCGCCGGCCAGGTAGGCGTCGAGGAGCCGGCGCAGCTCGCTGCCGTTCTCGGCCAGCAGCTTATCGATGGACGCCAGGCGCGCCCGCCGCAGAGCCACATCCCGATCTTCCTCAGCGTAGAGGGCGCGATGTCCCTGCTCAAGCACTGCGGGGCTGGTCAGCAGCGATCTCACCCACTCCCAGACCGCCCGATCCACGGCGTCAACGCGAAATAGCGGTGCGTTGCAGGGCCGCGCGTAATTGCTGTAGAGGTGGCCACAGGCCGCCGCGCAGCGATAGTAGCGACGCCGACGACCGCCGCGATCCGCTTTGGGCTGCACCTGGGCGCTCGCTCCGCATGAATCACAGCGGACCCGGTTGCGCAGCAGGCAGTCGTAGACCACTATCCGGCGTCCCAGGTGGCTTCGCCGGGCCTGCCGGGCCCGGGCATGTTCCCAGGTCACGCGGCTGATGATGGCCGGCACGGCCACCTCGCGCCAGTCCCCATCCCCCATCTCGGCGGCACCGCGGTAGCGCCACGTTCCGGCGTAGGTCTCATTGCCTAGGATGGCCTGAATCGCCGAGCGCGCCCACTCGCCATAGCCCCGCTTCTTGGGGTAGAGGCCCGGCCGGGCGTCGGCATAAGTGGGAACCTGCATCGCGTTGAGCTGCTTCTGGATGGCATAGGTCGTCAGCGGTGTGCCATCCTCATCGCCAACCGTGTACCAGTGGAAGATCTGCCGGACGATCTCGGCCTCCGGCTCATGGATGACCAGCTCGTACTGGCCGTCCCGTTCCGCGACGCGATAGCCGTAGGGCCCGTTGCCCCGCGTCACGACGTGGCCGGCGGCGATCTTGAGCTGGCGCGCCCGCGCCACGCGTTCCCGGATCACCAGCCGTTCGTATTCCGCGACTGCGGCCCGGACGTGCTTGTGCAGGTTCCCTTCCGGGGTATCGGGATATTTGCCCAGTACATACACGATCTCCACTCCGCTGCGCTCCAGCTCATTCTCTACCACCAGTTGCTTGGCCAGGCTGCGGCTCAAGCGGTCGATCTCGCGCACCACCAACACATCGAAGGCCCCTGTTCGGGCCATTTCCCTGACCTTGCCCAGCTGAGGCAGTTGGAGATCCGCGCCGCTGGCGCCGCGATCATCCTCGGCCAACTCTTCCACGATCTGCCAACCATGGTCGAGGGCGTACTCGCGACACATCTCTAATTGCCCGGCAAGGTTGCGCCCTTCTTTGCCGCGATCGTCGCCGCTGACGCGGGCATATAGCACAGCGCGCTTGGTCATGGTTTGGGTTCCTTCGGTTGGCTGGTGGAACGGGTGAGATAGTCTTGCAGGTCTTCCCAACGCACGCGCCACCGGGTGCCGACCTTGATGGCTTTCAGGTCGCCACGGTCGATCATGCGGTAGATGGTGATGGGTACCACTTGCAAGTACTTCGCGGCTTGTTTTGTGGTCAGCAGGGTATCTTTGTCCATGAGTCCCTCCGAACCCTATGATAACACAGCTGTTCCGAACACACAATAGCTAGAAGATACTTGGCATAACAGGAAGGTGCCAATCCAAAGCCCGTACACGCAGTGCGGGCCTCATGGTAGGCATCACTCATCGGTGAAGGATGTTCGGGGCGTTCTGGTTCCTGACTACGTGCTGCACAGCATCAGCAGTAACCGCACCGGCATCCGTGCAGGTTTCTGGTCAGGTATCTCCTACGCTCACCACCCGACCGAACGACCCGTCGCGTTTGCGAGCAGTGTGGAGAGCCGCTAACTCCTTGCGTTGAGTGGGCGTCAAGCGCGCCAGCCGCCCAGGCGGCCACCGGTAGCACAAGCTCGCCACGCCTTTGTGCAGAAAGGCGTGTTCCTAATCCCGTACCGTCTGCGCGTCCAAGTGCAGCCGTTCGCTCACATCGGCCACAGACTTGTTATCAACGATATACAGCACGGCATGAATCCGTTTGACCAACCGCAAGTGCGCCGTCTGATAGGCGTGCTCGAGTTGCTCAAGCACGGTTTGGCGTAACGGGATGGTCAGACGTATCCTTGTAGTGCATAAGAGATGCCCCCTTTCGAGCGGTTTGTACTTACCCGATAGGATGGTATCTCTTTCCTGTTTTGTCCAACCCGCCTCCTCTCACGCGGCCAGAATCTTTATCTGACTGACGATAGCTGATGGCCCGCAGAGGGCACGGAAACGTGGATGGTCGCAGGCGTCGCTCCCGAACTCTGCATCATCATGGACCTGCCGCCGGATTGCTGCCGAACTGACGGCGGAGACACGGCACCAAGACGCACCAGCCGCGGTGTTATGCCGCGAGGCCGGTTACTTCCGCGACAAGCAACGCCGGATGCACTACTTGGAACGCCGAGAGGCAGGCTGGCCGTTGGGTAGCGGCATGGCCGAGAACGGGCCAAGCAATTCAAAGCCCGTTTTTGCGGGCCAGGTATGCGCTGAAGTCGTGCGGGGACTGAACATCTGCTGCCCGTGCGCGCGGCGATTCTCAGCCGGCGTTTCGATGAACTCTGGGGGCGAGTTGTAGACGCGCACCTAAATTAAGACGCACCCCCGACGAAAGATACACTATCCATTTGCAGCAATTCAAAATGCAGGCGCTTCTAACTCGTTGGACTGCAGGCTTTAGCCGGTTTTTGGGCACTCAAACTCCTTTACGTGACCGTCCGCAGGTCTCGACCCCGGCTACATTTGGAATTCCCACTTGACAGGGCTGCCTGCCCATGTTATTCTCACTATGGAGTGCGTTTCTTGCGCACCGGCCCTACGCGTTCGCTCTCTGTCTTCTTTTCAGTCAAATCTCGAAGAGGAGGTCTCAGGTGGAAGAGCACAAGTTGAATCGCCGCGAGTTCTTGAAGTTGGTCACAGTGGCGGGCACGGGCCTTGCCGTTGCTTCGTGCGTTCCGGCGGCACCGGCGGCACCGGCGGCACCGGCGGCATCGGCCGCCACAGCCCCAGCGGCCGATGCCGCAGCGGGACAAATCACTGTGAACGTCATCTCGCAACCGCGCCCAGAGTGGGAGTTCATGGAGAAAGCCCTGCCCGAATTCGAGGAGCAATCGGGCATCAAGGTGGTTCTCCACTATTTCGCCGAACTCGAGCGCCGCTCGAAGTCCAGGCTGGATGCCTCTACCGGCGCCGGACAATACCAGGTCTACTATGTGGACGAGGCCAATATCGCCGAGTTTACGGCCAACAAATGGTTGCTCCCCATCAAGGACTACTATCCGACCGACGGCGACTTCGCAGGCTTCTCGGCACCACTGGTCAAGGTCCTCTCTTTTGGCGACATCCCTTACGCTGCGCCCATGACCTTCGAAGGAGATATGGTCTTCTATCGCAAAGATCTCTTCGAAGCAGAGAAGGTCGCCGTGCCCACGAACCTGGACGAATACCTGGCAGCTGCCAAGCAATTCCACAAGCCACCGGAAATGTACGGCACCGGCACGCGTGGACTACGCGGCTCGGGCATGAACGTATGGCGCTTCAGCCCATACCTGTTGCGCTATGGCGGCGATTGGCTGGATGCGGATGGCGTCCCCATTTTCAATAGCCCCGAGGCCGTCCAGGCCACTAACTACTACCTTGAACTGATCAAGCTCAGCCCCGGCCCGACCATGTCGTGGTCGGATGTCATGGACAACTTTGCCACCGGCAAAGAGGCCATCGTCGACTTCGCCAACCTGAAGGCGGACACCTTGCTGAACAAAGAGAAGTCCGTTGTGGTCGACAAGATGGGTTACGCCAAGCCTCCGGCCGGCCCTGCCGGCAATGTTTCCAATATTGCCGTGCACGGCCTCGGTATCTCGGTGGCCGGCACCAAGACGGATGAAGAGCGCGTCGCGGCCGGCAAATTTATCGGCTGGTTCACCAGCGCTGAGAGCGAGCTCAGCAAGGTCAAGTCGGGCAACGGCCTGACCAACGCGCGCACGGCTACCTTCGCCAGCCCCGAATTCGCTGCCGCCTATCCGCCGGAGTTCGCAGCGGCACAACTCGAATTCATGGCCATCCAACGCCTTTGCATCCCTCAGATTCCGGAATGGCCGGAAATCGGCGACTACTTTGGCATCAAGCTGGAAGAACTGTCTACGCAAGCATTCAACGGCCAGGCGGTAGACGTTCAGGCCGCCCTGGATGATTCTGTGGCCTATGCCAAGCAGGTGCTGGGCAAGTAGCCGTAACAGCCTTCCTCGTCTAGTTGAATGGGACTCGTTTTCGCCTCATAGAGATGAGTCCCATTCTGTTGCCGTGGATCTGTAAGGATCTCCTTGATCATGACTAGAAAACAGTTCATGCTCGTATTTCTCGCGCCGCCCGTCGCCATCCTCCTGTTTCTGGCGTTTTATCCATTGTTCAATGCTTTTGCCATCTCCCTTCAAGACTGGGACCTGCGCCATTCGGTGCCACGCACCTTCGTCGGCTTTGATAACTATGTGAAGTTGTTCTCCGATGCTCGGTTCCTCAATGCCCTTAAGATCTCCTTCTTCTGGCTGGTGCTGACGCTGGGTGGATCAGTGCTGATCGGCATGATTCTGGCGCCCATCATCCACCACTTCACTCGGGGTCGCTTCAGGCAACTCTGCCTGTTTGTCTTCGTCATTCCGGTCATCCTGCCGCGCGTGGGCGCCGCCTACATGTGGCGCCTGATGTATTCACCCGGCATCAGTATCCTCAACTACTTGTTGAGCTTAGTCGGCATTAAACCGGTCAACTGGCTGTCCGATCCGAGGATTGCGCTCTATTCGGTGGCGATCATCGACGTCTGGCAGTGGGCCTTTCTCATCGCCGCCTTGCTGGTCATTCTGTTGGACGATGTGCCCCGCGAGACCATCGAAGCCGGGTTGATGGACGGCGCCAACACACTGCAGACCTATCTCTACATTCTCTTCCCAGTCATTATGCCAGTTTCCATTCCCATATTCTTCATCAAGATGATGGAATCGCTGCGCAGTTTTGACTTCATTTTCGTACTGACTGCCGGAGGTCCCGGCACAGCAACTGAAACCCTCGATATGTACGCCTACTGGCAGGGCATCGGCTCGGCCGGCCGAGTGTCTTACGCTTCGGCAATGTCCATATTCATGATGATCCTCACCATCATTCTGGTAAATTCGACATGGAAGACGGTGGAAAAATGGCAGCGCTAACCAAGACGAGACTAACCAACATCCTCGCCACCGCGCTCATCTGTTTCATCTTGTTCGTCGCCCTGGCCCCCATCTTGTGGATTGTCCTGTCCTCCTTCAAGTCACGCATCGATATCACTGCCTACCCGCCTAAGTTCATTTTCGCGCCGGTGCTCGACAACTATGCGCGGGTGCTGGCAATGGATGCCATCGTCAGGGGGCTAAAAAACAGCGCTATCGTGTCCGGCAGCGCGCTGGTGCTGGGCTCTCTCTTGGGCATTCCTGTAGCCTACATCATCGCCCGCATCCCATTCCGGGGCAGCGCTAGCTTGAGACTTTTTGTGCTGTCCTTGCGCTTCATGCCCCCCGTGGCCGTCGTCATACCCTTCTTTCTGATGTGGTTGCGACTGGGCCTGCTCGATAGGCTCCCTGGACTGGTGTTCACATACCTGTTGATCAGTATCAGCTCGATGATCTGGCTGACCATCGAGTGCTTCGTGCAAGTGCCCATCGAATGCGAAGAAGCGGCCCACCTGGAAGGCTGCACGCAGTTCGAGGTCTTCACCCGCATCGCCCTGCCCATAGCCTTACCCAGCCTGTTAGGCATGGCCATTTTTGTCTTCATCCTGATCTGGAACGAGTTCTTCCTGGCATTCGTGCTCACGTCGGCCAATGCCATTACCATGCCTGTCGCCTCGGCAGCTTTCGCCGTCATGGGCATGGAAGTGCCGTGGGGGCAGATCTGTGCCTCGATCACGCTATTGTCCATCCCCCCGTTGATCTTCTCGTACTTCTTCGTGAAGATCATGCCACAGATTTATGCTATTCGCTAGAGGGTTACTGCTTCGCACACGCAGCCCGGTTGTGCTATGCCCGATGAAGACCAGAACACTAGGTTCTGTTGATATTTGGTGTAGAATGTTCTCGAAGAGGGAAACACCATGTCAACAGTGCGACTACAAGATGATGCGTGGGCCAAAATTCTGGCCTTCCTGCGTGCTGATGCACGCGTTTACGTCGGCAACGAAGACGCGTGTCGGCGCTTTTTGGAAGGCGTCCTCTGGATCGCGCGCAGCGGCGCCCAATGGCGGCTGCTGCCCGAGCCATATGGCCCCTGGAACAGCGTCTACAAGCGCTATGCCCGGTGGTGCGATCATGACGTCTGGCTGCGTATGCTTCAGCACTTCAGCGATGATCCTGACATGGAGAGCGTGTCCCTGGACAGCACGATCATCCGGGCCCAGCCGTGTGCGGCCGGCGCCCAAAAAAACAGGGTTCACCTGCCGAACAGGCCTTAGGCCGCAGCCGGGGCGGGTTTGGCACCAAGATCCATGCCAAAGTTGATGCATTGGGCCTACCCTTGGCATTCATCCTCACCGGCGGTC
>JBBQRS010000125.1:0-12693 GCA_038214535.1 Anaerolineae bacterium | reverse complement strand
TGATTCCTCCAGGGTGCGTACTGAACTTATACGACGCTACGTAGTAGTATGCCGTACTGCCGGGTTTGCGCACTCTTCGGTAACGTAGCGGGCAAGATTCGGCAGGTGAGCAAAGGGGTGATGCAGTTTCTGCCTTCGGTGAACTGTCCGATGTCGGCCGGGAATGCCATTGCAGGCGATCGAACGCGTCCCGCCATGACTTGGTCCCGGCACCCGGTCGAGATCAGGCAACCGTCCACGTCGAAGAGGATTGCTAATACCTGATCTTGTGTTGGTCAGCAATCATTTCGTGGTCTCTTTCACTGCGTGACCGCCAAATTCGTTGCGCAATGCGGCAATCACCTTCGCGCTAAAGCTGTCCTCTTGCCGCGAACGAAACCGCATCAGCAGCGAGAGCGCCAGAACGGGCGCCGGCACGTTCTTTTCGAGGGATTCGATTACCGCCCACCGTCCCTCGCCCGAGTCTTCGACATAGCCCCGAATCGAAGCGAGATCGGGCTCTTTTGCGAACGCGCGCTCGGCCAGTTCAAGCAGCCAGGAACGAACGACTGGAGCCTGCCTTCAAAACGCTGGCGCCGCCTGACGGCTACCTCCACACGGGACCGAGCGGGTCGGGCCACTTCGTCAAGATGGTGCATAACGGAGTCGAGTACGGCATGCTCCAGGCCTACGGGGAGGGCTTCGAAATTCTTAAGGCGTCTGACTTCGAGGCGCTCGATCTGCGCGCGGTCTCACACCTGTGGAATCAGGGTAGCGTCGTTCGTTCGTGGCTGCTTGAACTGGCCGAGCGCGCTTTCGCCAAAGAGCCCGATCTCGCTTCGATTCGCGGCTATGTCGAAGACTCGGGCGAGGGACAGTGGGCGGTAATCGAATCCATCGAAAAGAACGTGCCGGCGCCCGTCCTGGCACTCTCCCTGCTGATGCGGTTTCGTTCGCGGCAAGAAGACAGCTTTGGCGCGAAGGTGATTGCCGCATTGCGCAACGAATTCGGCGGTCATGCAGTGAAGGAAACCACGAAATGATGGATGACGAACACGACTATCAGATAACGGCGATCCTCTTCGACGTGGACGGCTGCCTGATCTCGACCGGGGGTGCCGGGACCAAATCATGGCGGGACGCGTTCGATCGGCTGCACAGCATCCCGGCAGACATCGGCGAGTTCACCGAGGGCGGCATGACCGATCCGGAAGTGGGCCGTCTGACTTTCGCACGCGTGCTCGGTCGGGAGCCCACGGATCGGGAGATGGCGCGGCTGCTGGGCGCCTACCTCGAGCAGCTGGTGAAAGAGGTAGAGCAGTCACCCGGCTATCGAGTGATGCCTGGAGTGACGGCATTGCTCCCGCGGTTGGTCGATGCCGGCATCATGCTCGGGCTTGTGTCCGGGGCGTTAGAGGCGGCGGCGCATATCAAGCTGGCCCGTGGCGGTCTGAACCGATTCTTTTCATTCGGCGGCTACGGATCCGACTCGAGCGACCGTGGGGAACTCACGCGCATGGCGATCGACCGCTGTAGCCGACTCCACGGTCACCCCACGGATCCCACTCGCGTACTCGTCGTCGGCGATACGCCGCGCGACATCGAAGCGGCGCATGCCGTGGGCGCGGTGGCCGTCGGTGTTGCTACCGGCAAGTACACGGTCGAGGCGCTGCGGTCGGCGGGAGCAGACCACGTGCTGACCACCCTCGAGGAGCCGCTGCCCGGCGTGCCGACAACGCAGACCCGATCGGGAGGTCAATGATGCCAGTGAAGAACCATATAATTGCTGATGAGCAGGCACGGCGGCAGAAACAGACCGTGCGATGGAGCCTTGCACGTTGGTGCTGTTTGGCGCATCGGGCGATCTGGCGCGACGCATGGTTGTGCCTGCCATCTTTCGTCTAGCGCGGCGCGGTCTGCTCTCGCCGCTCGTCGGTCAACTCGTGTCTGCATATCATGCCGGCCAGTATATACCATGGTCAGCAAGTTTGCATACACACCCTAGCGCGCAGGGAAATGGATGAGAGAGAAGGCGCGGGATACACTGATCCCGCGCCTTCTTATTGCCGGGTCGGCACACGACACAGGTGTCACGAACGGATTCTGGCAGGCACGACGGCGATAGGCCGTTCTGCGCATGTCGAGTCCCGCAAGTCGGCGCGGGTGCGCGAGGATTTAATCTGCTATCATGACACCTGACGCAAGGCGCCGGAAAGGGACTCGCATCATGGTCAGAGATCCTGTTTGCGGCATGGACATCGAACCCCAGGGCGCGGCCCCGCGCTGGATCGTTCACGACAGAAGCCGACCAGCCTCAAAGAAGGGACATCGCATGAGATCCCGACAGAGTGGCTCCAGCCATGATTACATCAAACATCGTACGATAGAAGTTGAAAGGGCCGCCCCAAAGAGCGGCCTTCTTGCTATACCGGGTCTATCGTTGACGCTGATGACAGGGCCGATCCCTTCGGCTATGCTGTCCCTATGCCCAACGCTATGTCGGAAGCGAGGTTGAAGCAGGTGTGCGGGCGTCCAAGATGCCCGCGGTTCACTGCAGTGGGTCTGCTGAGCGAACGTGAAAGGGTGATGGCGTGAACTCGCCGCCGACGATGTTCGTTCTTCGGCAATCATGAAGATCGGACGACACACAAGCCTGATCTGTATGCGCTTTTGCGCAAGAGCCATGTGAACCAGGCTTGACGTTGCGAGAGGATGTTGGAAAGCATCAAGGCAAGGAAAGATGGAAATGAAACTATGAACACGAAAACAGCGGTTACCATCGCACACCTCGTCGTCGTGGCGGCTCTGTTGCTCGCAGGCTGCACGTCTTCCAACGGGGCAACGGGGCCTGGCGCGGGGTCTGGTGGAACCACTGGACCAATGGGGCGTGGCGTAGGCGGAGGCACAGGGCGGGGAATGATGTCTGGTGGCACTGCCTGGGTGGGGGACGGGAGCCTTTCGCTCGAACGGTGAACCCATCTATTTCACCGCCACGAGTGAACGCGGTACGGCTATCACCTACACGAGCGGCCCGGCGTCGAGCGGCTGGATGATGGGGAGCGGGCAACTGGCGTGCGCCTCGTGCCACGGCACGGATGGGCGGGGCGGCGTACACCTCATGGCCATGAATCAAGCGATGGATGCCAAGGACATTCGCTGGTCGGTCTTGCAGGGCGAATTCGACCTCGAAAAGTTCCGCTTGGCGGTTGTGAAGGGTCAAGATCCCAACGGCACGCAGTTGAAACCGGACATGCCGCGCTGGACCATCAGCGACGACGATCTGGCCGACTTGATCGCACACCTCAAAACACTACCTTGATAAGGAAGACAACCCTATGGCAACTGACATTGGTATGCGCGCTAGAATCGACCTGCCTTACGAGTCGGCCGTTCAGAAAACCACGAATGCGCTCAAGGCAGAAGGCTATGGCGTGCTGACGCAAATTGACGTGAAGGCCACGCTGAAGCAAAAAATCAACGCGGACTTCCGTCGATATGTGATCCTCGGCGCGTGTAATCCCCCACTCGCTCATCGTGCGCTCTCAGCCAACCTGGACGTGGGCTTGCTGCTGCCTTGCAACGTCACCGTGTACGAAGAGGGCGAAGGTTCTGTCGTCACCGCCGCAGACCCGGTGGAACTGCTTGGCGTCCTCAAAGAAGACCCGGTTGCCCATGAGGTTGCCGTGGAGGCCAGAACCATGCTGCACCGTGTGATTGCAAGCCTCAAGTGACCCGGATGAATTGAGGGGGCAGCAATAAGCTGTTTGGCGGGGCAGGACACCCGCCCATCGGCGTGCGCACAACACTGCATTTGGCGCTGTGCATGCGATCATCCCCGTGGTAGCATGACTTTACGCGCGTGAAGGATTCGGGTTGGTTTGGTCACCGGAGCCAATGCCCTCACACGCAGGTTCAAATCCAGAAAGGAAGGTTCCCATGGCTAAAGATCCCGTTTGCGGCATGGATGTAGACCCGAAGCAGGCGGCCGGTCAGTCCGACTACCAGGGGCAGACGTATTACTTCTGCTCGGCCGGCTGCAAAAAGGCGTTCGACAAGGAGCCGGCCAGGTACGCCGGCAAGGCAGAGGAACACGGTGGGCACCAGCATTAGCGCGCAGGTGAATCGGTGAGAGCGAAGGCGCGGGATCGGTGTATGCCGCGCCTTTTTGTTGCTGGGTCGGCGCATGACACAGGTGACACGAACGAACTCTGGCATGCCCGGTGACGATCGGCCGTTCGGCGCGTGTCAATTCCTATCAATTGGCGCGTGCAGGAGGGACTTGATCTGCTATCATGGTGTCGGGCCCAGGGGCGCCCGAAAGGAACTTGTATGATGGTCAGAGATCCTGTTTGCGGTATGGATATCGAACCGCGAGACGCAGCCGCAACGCGCGAGCATATGGGACAGACGTTTTACTTCTGCTCACCCAAGTGCGTCGCGCAGTTTGACGCCGACCCGCATCAGTTCGCGCCAACAGCGCTGACCGCAGCGACAGCGCCGACACCGGCTGGCTCGGCCACGACCGGCTTCAACCCGGGCTTGTCGCTGACCCGAATTGACCTGCCCGTGCTGGGGCTGAAGCGGGAGCAAGATGGGCGCGGTGTTGAGGCCGCCATCCGCGGTGTGCCGGGTGTCCGCAGCGCGCACGCGAACACCGGCTCGGGCGCGGTGACGGTCGAGTATGACCCGCGGCGCACGACCACCGCGGCCCTGGCTGCGGCGCTGCGGCCTGCCGGTTTCCGGGCCGGCGGCGCGCAAACCCGCATCGGCATCGACAACTTGCGCTGCACCTCGTGCGTCGGCTTCATCGAAGACGACCTGCGGGCGACGCCGGGTGTGCTGAGCGCGTCCGTCAACGTCGGCACCCAGGAGGCCACTATCGCGTACCTGCCCCAGCAGACCACCCTGGCGCAACTGCACGGCGTCATCGCGGAGTGGGGTTATAAGGCCCGGCCGACCGTCAGCGAAGAGCCGGTGGACAAGCAAGAGGCCGAGCACGACCGCGAGTATCGCAGCTTGTTTCGCAAGTTCCTCTTTGCCGCCGTCATTTCCGTGCCGGTACTGATCACCGCCTATCCGCAGTTCATCCCATTCGTGCGCGACTGGAGCATGGCGACTTTGCGCCTGGCATGGCTCGGTGCGGCGCTGCTGACCCTGCCGGTGCTCTTCTGGTCCGGCGGCCACTTCTTCACCGGCGCGTGGGCGGCGCTCAAGCACCGCGCAGCTAACATGAACACCTTGATCGCGCTCGGCACGGGCGCGGCGTGGCTCTACTCGACCGTCGCCGTCCTGTTCCCCGGTCTTTTCCCGGCGGGCACCTCGGAGCCGTTCTACGATGTGGTGGCGGTGGTGATCGCCCTGGTGGTGTTGGGCCAGGCGCTCGAATTACGCGCCAAGGGCCGCACCAGCGAGGCGATCAAAAAGTTGATGGGGTTGCAGGCCAAAACCGCCCGCGTGATCCGCGACGGAGAGACGCTTGACATCCCGGTGGAGGAAGTGCTGGTCGGCGACGTGGTGCAGGTGCGCCCCGGCGAAAAGGTGCCCGTGGACGGCGTGATCCTGGAGGGCAGCTCGGCGGTGGACGAGTCCATGCTCACCGGTGAGTCGCTGCCGGTCAGCAAGCAGGCGGGCGACGAAGTGATCGGCGCCACGCTGAACAAGACCGGCGCGTTCAAGTTCCGCACGACCAAGGTCGGCAAGGATACGGCGCTGGCGCAGATCGTCAAGATGGTGCAGGACGCGCAAAACAGCAAGGCGCCGATCGCCCGCCTGGCCGACACCATCTCCGGCTACTTCGTGCCTGTGGTGATGATCCTGGCGGTGCTGACCTTCGTGGCCTGGTTCAACCTGGGGCCGCAGCCCCAACTGGTGTACGCGCTGGTCACGAGCGTGACCGTGCTGATCATCGCCTGCCCCTGCGCGCTGGGCCTGGCCACGCCGATGAGCCTGATGGTCGGCATCGGCAAAGGCGCAGAGAACGGCATCCTGATTCGGTCGGGCGAGGCGTTGCAGACCGCGCAGGCAATCAAGACGGTCGTGCTGGACAAAACCGGCACGATTACCAAAGGCAAGCCGGAACTGACCGACGTGATTGTCGCCGGCGCCTGGGCCGCGGACGACCTGCTCCGCCTGGTGGCAGCGGTGGAACGCTCGTCGGAGCACCCGCTGGCCGAAGCGATCGTGGAAGGCGCCAAGGCCCGCAATCTGGTCTTGACCGATCCGACGGCTTTCGACGCCGTCCCCGGCTACGGCGTGCTCGCCACCGTCGAGGCGCACAAGCTGGCCATCGGCAATCTCAAGTTGATGCAGCGCGAGGGCATCGGCCTGGGCACTTTGGAGGCTCAAGCCGCAGCGTTGGCGGACCAGGGCAAGACGCCGATGTACTTCGCGGTGGACGGCCTGGCCGCGGGCATCATCGCCGTGGCCGATACGGTGAAAGCGGATTCCGCCGAAGCCATCGCCGCGCTGCACCGCATGGGCATCGAGGTCGTGATGATCACCGGCGACAACCGCCGCACGGCTGAGGCCATCGCCAAGCAAATGGGTGTGGATCGCGTGCTGGCTGAGGTGCTGCCGGAGGACAAGGCGCACAACGTCCACTTGTTGCAGGCGGAGGGCAAGAAGGTCGCGATGGTGGGCGACGGCATCAACGACGCGCCGGCGTTGGCACAGGCCGACGTGGGCCTGGCGATCGGCACGGGCACGGACGTTGCGATCGAGGCATCGGATATCACCTTGATTAAAGGCAGCCTGCGCGGGGTAGTGACGGCGATCGAGGTGAGCCGGGCGACCATGCGCAACATCAAGCAGAACCTGGTCGGCGCGTTCATCTACAACATGTTGGGCCTGCCCATCGCGATGGGCCTGCTCTATCCCTTCTTCGGCATCTTGCTCAGCCCGTTGATCGCGGGGGCCGCGATGGCCTTCTCCAGCGTAACCGTGGTGAGCAACGCCAATCGGCTGCGGGCCTTCAAGCCGCGCTTCAGCGCCCGCTAGGGCCAGGAGTATACGTATCATGACTGCAAGTCAAATCGCCGTCACGTTGACCGGGATCGCTCTCAGCGGCTTCATTGCCTGGTTCTTCTGGTTCGCGCCGAAAGGCCAAACGCGCGCCGCGGCCGGCGTGGGCGGCGTCCAAGAGGTCGCCGTCACCGTCAAGGGCGGCTACACGCCCGACGTCATCGTGGTCAAGGCCGGACAGCCGGTGCGCCTGCGCTTCACCCGGCAAGAAAGCGCAAGCTGCTCGGAGACGGTGCTCTTCCCGGACTTCAGCCGGAGCGCCAAGTTGCCGGAAGGCGAGGAAGTGGCCGTGGAGTTCACGCCGGACAAGCCGGGCGAGTATGGCTTCCAGTGCCAGATGGGGATGCTGCGCGGCAAGCTGATTGTCGAGTAACCGGCAAACGGCAAGAGACGAGCAGTCTACCGCGGCGCAGCGACCATGCGTCGACGTTTGGAGTAACCATGACAAATAAGAGACTGACACGAATCTTGGGAGGAATGCTCCTCCTGAATGGGATTTTCCTTCTGTTTTCCGGTGGCGCCCATCTGTATCAGTGGCAGCGGGGAGCACAGCGTAGTTCTCAGCGTAGTGCCCTGGCCTGGTTGGCCGGGCGATCTGGCTGGCTGGTGCGAAGCGCAGGCGCAGCCGAAGTCGGAGCCGGGCTCGCCGCGCTGATCGCAGATCCGGTGGAGGTTCGCCCGCTCTACCGGGTGTTCTCTCGCATCTACGACGCCGTAGCCTTCCTCTGGCGCGATTGGCTGTATCCAGATGCCCAACAGGCCCTGGAGCAGGCCTTCGCCAAGTATCTTCCAACTGGCGGGCATGTCCTGGATTTGGGCTGTGGCACGGGTCTTAACCTGGAACGGATGCTGGCGTTGGGGTTGCCCCTGGGTTCCTATGCGGGCGTGGATCTTTCCGAAGATATGCTCGGCCAGGCGCGCGCCAGATTCGGCACTGAGACGCGGGCCCACTTCCACAGGCTAAACCTGTTGACGGATCCGCTGCCTGAAGGCCCCTTCGACCTGATCATCTCCACCTGGGTTTTCGAACATCTGCCCGACCCGCAGCCAGTGGTGGAGAAGGCCTGGGAACGGCTGCGGCCGGATGGGTACATGGTGCTTTTCTTCGAAACCACCGGTGATTCCTGGGGCAGCCGCGCTGTCGGCTACCTGTGGCGTTGGTTCAGCGCCAGACTGGTGCCTGAAGCTGAGGCCAGACGTTTCCCCGGGTTCCAGTCAATGACGCAGTTCCAGGCTGCACTGGCACCCGTGGTGTTGGTTATCTTGCACAAGCCTGCGCATGCGATCTGAGGAAAGCCAGAGCGGCGGCGTGGCGACGGGCATGGTCATTGTAAGGTCCGACTCGCCGTACTAACGGCGCACCGTGGAAAACGTCCAGCGGGCCGCGCTGAAACGTTTCGAGGCCAAGCAACTGTGGGGCGAGTTGGTGAGGCTGATCCACGAGCGACCTTGAAGCGAGTAACGCAGCCATTCCTGGCACGCCCGCCTCCTTCACAGCCTCTTGGGCAGATCTAAACAACTTCCTAACAATCGCCCGCTATAATGAAGCTGTAGGTTGGCGCAGGGCCAACAACATCACTTCAGCGATAGGAGATTCACGGAATGAACAAGCGTATCAAACTCACGATCGGGATCGGATTGACCGTGCTGCTGCTGGCAGCCGTGTTTGCGACGGCTGCGTTCGCCCAAGGGCCGGGCGGTTCCTTTGGCGGCATGATGGGGGGTCGAGGACAAGCCGGCTTTGGCGGCATGATGGGCGGCCAGGGACAGTCAGGCTTCGGCGGTATGATGGGCGGCCAGGGCTTCGGTGGCATGATGGGCGCTGGCAACACCATCAGTGGCACGATGCCCGCGGAGTGCCCGATGTTTGGCGGCGCGGCGATCCCGGCGAACGCCCAGCCGATCACCTTCGACAAGGCCGTGGAGGCCGCGCAACAGTATCTGAAGAGTTACAACAACGCGGATCTGAAACTCGCCGAAGTGATGGCGTTCGATAACAACTTCTATGCCCTGGTCACAGAGAAGAGCACCGGCGCCGGCGCCTTCGAGTTGCTGGTCAACCGCTACACCGGTTACGTCACCCCCGAACCCGGCCCCAACATGATGTGGAATACCAAGTACGGGCCCATGGGGAACGCTGGCGGCATGATGGGCGGCGCCCGGAACCAACAGACAGGGCCGCTGACCGTGACGGTCGCCCAGGCCCGTACGGCGGCGCAGCAATGGCTGGACAGCAATCAGCCGGGCGCCAGACTAGCCGACGATGAGATGCAGTTCCCTGGCTACTTCACCATGGACTTTCTCAAGGATGGCGAGACCGCGGGCATGTTGAGCGTCAACGGCTACACCGGGCAGATCTGGTACCATATCTGGCACGGCAACTTCATCAGCGAAAAAACGTTCTAACATCGGCAGCCGCCAGCGCGGCATTTGGCCGGTGGCATCTTCCTAAGACGCCACCGGCCTTCTGTTTTGTGGTATACTGGCCGTGACGTTGGATTCTGCGGGGGCTGGACCGAGGCTTGGGCCAATGGCGAAGACAATCCTGGTGGTGGATGACGAGCGCAAGATCGTCACGGTGCTCAAGGGCTACCTGGAGCAGGCCAGCTTCCGCGTCGTCACGGCCAGCGACGGGCAGATGGCGCTCACCACCTTCCGGCACGCCAGGCCCGACCTGGTGATCCTCGATTTGATGCTGCCTGGCATTGATGGGCTGGACGTCTGTCGCATCCTCCGTCGCGAGTCCACGGTCCCCATCATCATGCTGACCGCGCGCGTCGAGGAAGCCGACCGGTTGATCGGCCTGGAACTCGGCGCCGACGACTACGTGGTCAAACCGTTCAGCCCGCGCGAAGTGGTGTTACGCGTGCGTGCCATCCTGCGCCGGGTCGAAGGCGAGGTCGCCGCTTCAGAGCTATTGCAGGCAGGTGACATCGCGTTGGACCTAGCCGCCCACCAGGCGACGGTGGCAGGCCGCCCAGTGGAACTCACGCCGATGGAGTTTGAGTTACTGGCCGTTCTGGCGCGCTCTCCAGGTCGCACCTTCGCGCGAGCACAACTGCTCCAGCAAATCCAGGAAAGCCCCATTGAAGGCTTCGAGCGCACGATAGATGTCCACGTGCGGAACCTGCGGGCCAAAATCGAGTCAGACCCCAAGAATCCACAATATATCCTCACGATCTACGGGATTGGCTATAAGCTGGCAGAGGTCGCCGATGCGACGTAGCCTTTTCTTCAGGCTGCTGGGCGCATTTGCCCTGGTCATCCTGGCCCTCGCCGTCATCGTCGCAGGGTTGGTCAATCGGGCCACAACCGGGCAGTTCCGGCTCTATGCGGATCGCAACGGCCAACTTTGGGCCACCCAATTGGCGCCGCAACTGGCCGACTATTACGTTCAGCAAGGGAGCTGGCAGGGCGTCGAAGCGAGGTTGCAGGGTTCCGGTGGGATAGCGAGGCCGGGCACAGGCATGATGGGCTCCGGCGGCATGGGCATGATGGGTTCCGGTACGGCGGGCACCTCGGACATGTGGGCCATGATGGGCTTGCGCGTCCTCTTGGCTGATCCCCGTGGCCGGGTGATTGGCGACTCGGCGGATCTCCTAACCGGTCGAACCCTCCCCGCCGCGCAGCTTGCCACAGGCACACCCATCCAGGTCAACGGGCAGACCGTTGGTATAGTGATTGGCGCTTCGGTGGCTGCACCGGTCGCGGCGTCGCCGGCCGGTGCATTCCTCACGGAGGTTAACCGCTCGATTCTGCTGGCGGTCCTGGCGGCGGGCGTCGTCGCTCTGGCGCTCGGCGCACTGCTCTTCTTCCAACTCACCGCGCCGATGCGCCGACTGACTGCCGCGGCCCACGCGATCGCGGCCGGCGACCTCAGCCAACGCGTGGCCGTGCGTTCGCGGGATGAACTCGGCGAGCTGGCCGGCGCTTTCAACACGATGGCCGCCAACCTGGCGGCGTCAGAAGGACAACGCCGCCAGATGGTGGCCGATGTCGCGCACGAACTGCGTACACCGCTCAGCGTAATGCAGGCGAACCTGGAAGCGATGCAAGACGGCATCCTGCCGACCGACGCCGAACAACTTGCCTCGCTGCACGAGGAAACGCTGCTACTCAGCCGTCTGGTGGCCGATCTGCGCTTGCTCTCGCTAGCCGAGACCGGACAACTCAAGTTGGAACGCGCTGAAACGGACCTGAGCGAATTGGTTCGCAAGGCGACCGAGCGGATGCGCTCGGCCGCCCAGGCCAAAGGCATCCATCTGCAGACAGATTTGCCGCCCGCGTCGCCTGTGCGCGCGGATGCCGACCGCGTGAACCAGGTCATCGGCAATCTGGTAGATAATGCCCTGCGCTACACCCCCGCGGGTGGCGTTGTCACCGTCCAGGTGAGTCTGGCGACGCCGGATCGCGCTGACACTCCCTTACCACCGGCCGGGCGTAAGCTCTACCTGGTAATGGTTACAGACAGCGGCGCCGGTATCCCGCCGGCCGATCTGCCCCACGTGTTCGATCGCTTCTACCGGGCCGACAAGTCGCGCACGCGATCCAGCGGCGGCTCAGGATTGGGGTTGGCGATCGTGAGGTATCTCGTCGAAGCCCACGGCGGCCGGGTGTGGGCCGAGAGCCCCATCCACCAGGTGACAGGGAATCAGGGATACGGTACCCGTTTCTTTTTCACCCTACCTGCCTAGTTACAGAATCCGAGCTGCTGCACGTTTCAATTTTGGGTCGATTGGTGGCCAAAAACAGCAGAAGAATGGGCCTTAAACACGAAAAGCCGTTCAGAACACGTGGTTCTGAACGGTCTTTCAGGTCTTCTACGCGACTTTTTGGGGAATCTAATGCCGACGCCGGGACTTGAACCCGGACGAGCTATGCTCAGCAGATCCTAAGGTTGTTAGGACTGAAATACCCCAAAATGGTCGAAATACGTAGAAGACTCGGCGCTTTCGCGACCGTTCAGAACAAAGTCTGCTGCACTGATTTTACCCGACGGTATGCAGTTCGCCAAATCTTCCGCAGGAACCGCCAGATCAGTAACGAACCCGGGCTCGGGCCACTAGAGAATCAGCCCCACGCGCTGAGGAACTCAACGCGGTTGCGCATGTCGGCAGCAGATGTGAGCGCCATGACCTTGAGCACCCGGCGCATTTGCTCACCAACTGAGTAATGTTGCTGGCGCGCGAGCAATATGCCCGCGTGACCCTTTCCTTCCGCCAAGTACTGCGCATGAAGGCGGAGAAAGTCGCCTCGGTTGAAGCTGTACAGGACGCGATCTCGGTTCGTCGCAAACTGCAGATGCTCGTCATCGCCTCGCTCGATCATACCTGCATCCTGAGCCGTGATCACGTCCACCCCGCGCGCCCGGAGCGCCTGTACCAGATTGCGATCCCCGGAATCTTCGTCGATATACAGCCGAAACATCAGGCTGCCCGCTGGCGCGCGAGGAAAGCCCGCTCTGCCTGATCCTCTTCGGCTTCCTCGGCCGCGAAACTGGCCTCCAATTGCTCACGGTTCGCATGATAGTAAGCGAGCGCCGCATGTACCTGCGCCAACGTCAGATCACCAATACGATCGCTGATCTCCTCCGGCGTCAGGCCAAGCTTATACCAACCGACAACGCGTTCCACCGTCACACCTGTGCCGGCAATCCGTGGTCGGTTGTGTCGGATGCCAGGCGATGCTACGATA
>JBBQRS010000124.1:0-13071 GCA_038214535.1 Anaerolineae bacterium | reverse complement strand
CGCGCACTACGTCCGGCGCGCTCAGCGCAAGGTAGGCGATGACGGTCAGGGCGATGGCGGTGTCGTTGAGTAGAACCATTGTGATGATCAAGTGTTCAGCCAGACAGGCGCATTATAACCATTTCGTCGCTTTGTGACTAGGTTCTGTTGACATTTCTAGCGTAGCCATATCAGCACCGACACGAATCTCAGAAAGCCGAGGTACCGGCTGCTCAACTTCTCAAAGCGTGAGAAGATGCGGCGAAAATGCTTGATCTTGTTGAAGAAACACTCGATCAGATGGCGTTCCCGGTAGAGATAGGCATCGTAGAAACGCTGTTCGGTCCGATTGCGGCGTGGCGGAATGACCGGGATTGCCCCGCTGTCATCGATCAACCCGATTAACTTGTCGGCATCGTAGCTCTTGTCGGCAATGACGAAATCACACGTCACATCCGCGAGTAAGGCCGGCGCCTGCGTGACATCATGCACCTGACCGCCGGTGAGGATGAATGCCAAGGGTAGGGCCCAATGCATCAACTTTGGCATGGATCTTGGTGCTAAACCCGCCCCGGCTGCGGCCTAAGGCCTGCTCAGCGGGCGAACCCTATTTTTTTGGGCGCCGGCCGCACACGGATGGGCCCGGATGATTGTGCTATCCAGGGACACGCTCTCCATGTCAGGATCATCACTGAAGTGCTGAAGCATACGCAGCCAGACGTCATGATCGCACCACCGGGCATAGCGTTTGTAGACGCTGTTCCAGGGGCCATATGGCTCGGGCAGCCGCCGCCATTGGGCGCCGCTCCGTGCGATCCAGAAGACGCCTTCCAAAAAGCGCCGACACGCGTCTTCGTTGCCGACGTAAACGCGTGTATCGGCACGCAGGAAGGCCAGAATTTTGACCCACGCATCATCTTGTAGTCGCACTGTTGCCATGGTGTTTCCCTCTTCGAGAACATTCTACACCAAATGTCAACAGAACCTAGTCCTCCACTTCCGATTGGTGTGGGTGGTTCGGTCAGAGCCGCATTCCGCTCCGTCTGCTGAGTTCGCACACACTCGCGTGCGGCTCTATTCTAGTCCGTTGCAACAAACGACGCAAATCAATCGGCGTAGGGAGCGGGCGCGGATTTGCTAACACGGATTTGCAAACACGGATGGGCGAACACGGATACGCGGATGGGGGTTCGTAGTGGCGCAGGCCGGTGCGCCGGTGCAGTTTATTGCACCGTAACTGAATTGCAGACTTTGACACCCCTCGCGACCTACGCTAAACTCTCTCGTGAGATACCCACATGGCTGACCCAACAACCGGACCCGACGAAGCGCCGCGCGGCGAGACGCAACCGATTTTCACCATCGGTTACGGCAGCCGCAGCATGGAAGAGTTCCTCGCGACGTTGGGCGCGAATCAGATCGCCATCCTCATAGACATCCGCTCCTCCCCCTATTCGAAGTTCAAACCGGAATTCTCGCAACGGGCGCTGGAAACCGGCCTGCGCGAAGCCGGCATACGGTATGTCTACATGGGTGACGTGCTGGGTGGGCGGCCCGATGACCCGGCCTGCTACGGGGCAGACGGCAAAGTCCTCTACGATGCACTGAAGCAGACGCCCGCCTTTCAGCACGGCCTGGAACGGGTGAAGCGAGGTCACAGCCAGGGCCTGCGCCTCGCGCTGATGTGCAGCGAAGGCAAGCCGGGTTCGTGCCATCGCTCGAAGCTGATCGGCGTGGCGCTCGAAGAGATGAGCCTTGACGTGCTGCACATTGACGAGGAGGACGCACTGCAAACCCAGGCGAATGTCATTTCCGGTCTGACCGGCGGGCAGCCCAGCCTCTTCGGCGACCTCGAATTCACCTCGCGCAAGCGTTATCACCACCCCGACCCGGAGGGCGAGGATGCTGCCTGAGTTCGTCACGGTCGGCGCGTATGGATGGGACGCCGACCGCTTCGCCGCCGCCCTTCTGGACCACCGGGTTGACACCTTTTGCGACCTGCGGGCGCGCCGCGGCGTGCGCGGCGGCGAGTACGTCTGGGCTAATAACCAACGGCTCCAGGCGGCGCTGGCGGCGCAAGGCATCCGGTATCTCCATTTCCCTGAACTCGCGCCCTCCGCCGCGACGCGCCAGGCGCAGGCAAACGCCGACAAAGCCGCGCGCGTCGCCAAACGTCAGCGCGCCCACCTGGCTCTCGAATTTGTCGCGGCGTATCGCGGCGAGCAACTCGCGGGATTCGACAGCGCCGCCTTTGTCGAGAGTCTCGGCCCGCAGGCGCGCGTCGTGGCGCTGTTCTGCGTCGAGCGCGAGCCTGCGGCCTGTCATCGTTCCCTGCTCGCCGACCGGTTGGCGCGCGACCTGGGAGCCGCCGTCTCCCACATCGTCCCATGAAAGTCCTGATCGTCGCCCGAACGCGCCAGGGGAATTGCGCCTGCATCGGCGGGATCAGCGCCGAAGGCCAGAGCGTGCGCCTGATCGCCTGCGACCGGGAGACCAACGACCACGCCGGGCTGGAGTACGCGGTGGGCGACGTGTGGGAGCTCGACGCCCGGCCCGTCGAGCAGGTGATCCCGCCCCACGTGGAGAACATCGTGGTGGGCGCGCACCGGCGGTTGGGCAAGGCGCGTGACCTGATCGGGGCCATTGAACGCTACATGCCGCCGAAGACGGGCGGGTCGGAGGCGCTTTACGATGGGCTTGCGCACTGCGTCCTCGACGGCCCGCTGTTCATCGAGGAACGGAGCGGCATCCCCCCCTACAGCACGATGTTCTGGCGGCCCGACCGCCCCCTGACGCTGGACACGGAAGGCAAACGCATCCGTTATCGGTATCCGACCCCGGAGGGGGGCTGCACCCTGACCTTCGTGGGCTTTCAGACGCCGGTCGAGGTGATCCCCGCGGAGACGTTGCTGCGCGTTTCGCTGGCGCACTGGTGGCGCCCCAACGATGCGCCGCATGATCTTGAGGACCGCTGTTACGTGCAGTTGTCCGGCTGGTATCTGCCCGACGCCGCCGCACTCCCTGGGGAGTCACAACCGCAAGCCGCACGCGTCGAACCGCGCCGGCCACCGATTGCGGAGACCGATTTAACGGCCGCGCGGGCGCTCCTGAAGACGGTCTTCGGCTACGACGATTTTCGGCCACTTCAGGCGCAGATCGTCGCCGCCATCCTGGCCTGCCGCGACACGTTGAGCGTGATGCCCACCGGCAGCGGCAAATCGCTCTGCTATCAATTGCCCGCCCTGCTCTTCGACGGGCTGACCGTCGTGGTGTCGCCGCTGATCTCGCTGATGCAGGATCAGGTGATGCAGTTGCACGAAGCGGGCGCGCCGGCGGCATATCTGAACAGCACGTTGGATTACCTGGATTACGTTGAGACGACCCGGCGCGTCCGCCAGGGTGCGGTGAAGCTCCTCTACACCTCGCCGGAGACGCTGCTGCGCCCGGAGACCCTGGTCATGCTCGATCAGAGCCGCGTCGCCTGCCTCGCCATTGACGAGGCGCACTGTATCTCGGAGTGGGGGCACGACTTCCGGCCCGAATATCGGCAGTTACGTGGCGTGCGCGACCGCTACCCGGATGCGGTCTGCGCCGCTTTCACGGCGACCGCATCCGAACGGGTGCGCGAGGACATCCGGCGCATCCTGGGCATGGACGCGCGGGACGAGTTCGTCGCCAGCTTCAACCGCGAGAACCTTTATCTCGAAGTGCGTCCGCGCACCGACGGCATCGCCCAGGTCCTCAGCTTCCTCGAAGCGCACCGCGGCCAATCGGGCATCATCTATTGCAGCACGCGAAACGGCGTGGAACGTCTGACCGCGCAACTCAGGAGCAACGGCTGGAACGCCACCGCGTATCACGCGGGCATGGAGGATACGGAACGCGCGCGCAATCAGACGGCGTTTTCGCGCGACGACATCCCCAGCATCGTGGCGACCATCGCTTTCGGCATGGGCATCAACAAGTCCAACGTGCGGTTCGTACTGCATTACAACCTGCCGGCAACGCTGGAGAACTACTATCAGGAGATCGGCCGGGCCGGGCGCGACGGGCTGCGCGCCGATTGCCTGCTGCTCTTCAGCCGGGCCGACGCGCAGACGATTTACGGCTTCATCGAGGAGGGGGCGGAATCGGAGAAGCGCGGGCGACACGCGCGCTTGCAGGCGATGCTGCGTTACGCCGACGCACAGGGTTGCCGGCGTAGATTGCTGCTGGAATATTTCGACGAGACGCCCGACTTCGAGGCGTGCGGCTTCTGCGACGGCTGTCTCGCCGAAAAAACCGAAACCCGGACGGAAGATGTCAGCACCGACGCGCGCCTGTTTCTCGATACGGTGTTGCGCACCGAGCAGATTTTCGGGGCGAGCCACATTATCCGCATCCTGCGCGGGTCGCGCGCGCAAGAGGTGCTGCGGCGGCGACACGACCGGCTGCCCACCTACGGCAAGGGCGCGCATCGCACGGAACGAGGCTGGCGGCGGCTCGCTGAGGCGTTCATCCGGCTGAACCTGCTCGAACAAGACATGCAATACGGCAGCCTGCGCCTTACCGGGGCCGGGCGGGCGGCGCTGGACGGCGCGCCGGTCATGGCGCCCGTCGAGCAGGGCGCGGCGTCGGCGGAGGGGATCCCGGAATATGACTCGATGCTCTTCTCCCGCTTGAGCACAACGCGCCGCGAACTGGCGAACGAAGCCGGCGTCCCGGCGTTCATGGTCTTTTCCGACCGCACGCTGGCCGAGATCGCGACCTGGTTCCCGCATTCGCCGCAAAGCCTGGAGGCCATTCACGGCATCGGCAGCCGGAAGGTCGCGCAGTACGGCGAGCGCGTGCTGGCCGTCGTCCGCGCCTATTGCGCCGAGAACGGGCTGACCGAGCGGCCCCGCCCCAGTCACGTCCCGGCATCGGCGGCCATGCCCGTATCCGGCTCCGGCGAGAAGCGCCGTTGGGAGCAGATCGGCGAATTGTTCGCGGAGGGCCGCTCGGTGGATGAGATTTGCTCCGCAGCCGGAATTGTCCGCAGCACCGTCATCACGCACCTCGTCACCTGGCATAAGACCGGGCGGCCGCTGGACCCGGGACGGCTGCAAGCCGAATCGAGGCTCCCGGTCACCGATCAGGAACGCGTCCTTGCGTTGCTGGCCGAGCTGGGCTGTCGTTATCTCTCCCCGATCTTCGACGCCATGCGGGGCGTCATCCCCTACGAAGAACTCCACCTGCTGCGCCTGGCCTATCTCGCCGGCCTCGATCCCAATGACCGCGAGGCTGCGCTCGCGACCGGGTCGCGTCCGGAGCGCGAACCGGCGCAATCCGACGAAACACCTTGAGCGAAACAGGTGGGGCAGTTGCGTGGGCGACGACCCCGCGCTAAACTGATCTGCGGATAAACCCCACGCCACGCAGAAACGAAAGCCATCGTGATTCGGGAGGATCCATGCCAAAGCAACTCAGTGCATCTGTCGTAGGAGGAGGGGCAGGCGGCAAGCTAAGCATGTCCGGGCTAACCGCCTCCCCGAATTTCGACCTGGTCGCCGCCGCGGACCTGCAAGCCTCTGTGCGGCAAGACCTGCAAGCCCTCTTTCCGGGTCTTGCGGTCTACCCCGACCACCAGCGCTTGTTCGCGGAACACCCCACCGATATCGTCTGCGTCAGCACCTACGCGCCCACGCATGAGGAGGTGACGCTGGATGCGCTCAAGCTGCCGCTCAAGGGCATCCTCGTGGAAAAGCCGCTGGGCGATACCGTTGCCGCGGGCCGGCGCATCCTGGAGGCCGTCAAGGCGCAGGGGCTGCCGATGGTCGTGCCGCACGGGCTGCTGGTGCGCCGCACCCCGATGGAGGTCATCGAGCGCGTGCGCAACGGCGTCATCGGCGAGCTCAAGCTGGTGGAGATTCAAAACCGGCAGTGGGACATCTTCAACGCCGGCATCCACTGGCTGAACTATTTCATCGCGCTGACCGGCAACGAGCCGATGGACTACGTGATGGCGCTGGCCGAATCGAGCACGCGCACCTATCGCGACGGGATGCAGGTTGAAACCACGGCGGTCACCTACGGCCAGACCCGCAGCGGCATCCGCGTGGTGATGAACACCGGCGACGATGTGCTGATCAACCGGCCTGGCAAGGACACCCTCTTTCGCGTCGTGGGTACGCACGGGCTGATCGAGTTCTGGGGCTGGGAAGAGAGCTACTTCATCCAGAATCGCACGCACCCCACCGGCGCGCTGATTGCGCCGGAATCCTATCCCGGCGGGCATCATCAACGCCACCTGGACGCGCTGGCCGCGATGATCGAAGCGGGTCGGCCCGACTATCGCGTCGCAGAAAGCTCGCTGATGGCGCTGGCGATCGTCGAGGCCGCGTATCTGTCGAGCCGCCATCGCTGCAAGGTGACTTTTCCCCTGGAGAGCTTCACGCCGCCAGTCGAGACAGATTGGGACCCGGGCGTGCCCTACAGCGGCAGCGGCGGCGGTCGCGACGGGCGCAAGCTCTGATTTCGGGTCTATCCGAAAACTCCCGGATGATCACACACGCCCTTTGTAGTTGCGGCTTC
Organism: Anaerolineae bacterium; assembly: GCA_038214535.1. GTDB lineage: Bacteria > Chloroflexota > Anaerolineae > CG2-30-64-16 > CG2-30-64-16 > JBBQRS01. The sequence goes on along the minus strand of JBBQRS010000124.1, from coordinate 6,540 downwards.
AGCCGCTGGAGATCAGGACAGCGGCTAAAGCCGCAACTACAAAGGAGAAAGACGCGCAGTTTTCGGATAGACTCTTCGTGTTGCATCTCAAAGAAGGAGACATTCTTATGGAACCGGTGACGTTTGGCATCATTGGGGGCGGTTGGCGCACGGATTTCTTCCTGCGTGCGGCGCAGGAACTGCCCGAACGGTTTCGGGTCGGCGGGATGTTGGTGCGCAACGCCGAGAAGGGCGAAGCCATCACACAACGGTGGGGCGTACCCACCTGCCGGACGCTGGACGAACTGCTGAAAACGCCGCACCTTAAATTCGTGTTGATCTCCGTGCCGTGGAGCGAGACGCCGGTGATGATCCGCGCGCTGGCCGAACGAGGGATGCCGGCGCTGGCCGAGACGCCGCCCGCGCCCGACCTGCCCGCGCTGGTCGCGCTGGATGCGGTGATTCGCCGCGGAGCGCGCGTACAGGTGGCCGAGCAGTACGCGTTCCAGCCGCTGCACGCGGCGCGGATCGCGCTGGCGCGCTCGGGCAAGCTGGGGCAGATCAGCCAGGCGCAGGTTTCGGTCGCGCATGGCTATCATGGCGTCAGCCTGATGCGTAAGTTTCTGGGGCTGACCTACGAAGACGCGACCGTCCGGGCGCGCGAGTTCATCTCCCCGATCGTCACCAGCCCCGGTCGCGACGGCCTGCCCGCAGAGGAAAGCATCTCCGAATCGAATCAATTAATTGCCTGGCTCGACTTCGACGGTAAGTTGGGCATTTTTGACTTCACGGGCGACCAGTATTTCTCGTGGATCCGCAAGAACCGGCTGCTGGTGCGGGGCGAACGGGGTGAAATTGATGACGCGGAGGTGCGCTACCTGCTCGATCAGCGCACACCGATCGAGATGACGCTGCGGCGGGTGAATACGGGAGAGAACGGCAACCTCGAAGGCCTCTACCCCAAAGGCATCCTGTTGGGAGATGAGTGGATCTACACCAACCCATTCGCGCCGGGCCGTCTGACCGACGATGAAATCGCCGTGGCGACGTGCCTTGCGAAGATGGCCGAGTACGCGGAGGGCGGCGACGATTTCTACAGCGTGCCGGAAGCCTCGCAGGATCACTATCTGGGGATGATGATCGCGCAGGCCGCCCGCACCGGCGAGCGCGTGCGGACGGAACGCCAACCCTGGGCAAGTTGAAGGTTGGACAGGACGTGCAACGCACCTCGCAGGTGCGTTGCACGTGGTGTCAGGCTGGAACTTACGCCATCATGCGCCGCGCTGCGAGCACTTCGGAGAGGATGTCCGCCGAGTCGAAAATCCGGTCGAGGGCGGCGATGGCTGCGCCGCGCGCGCCCGCCATTGCGCCCTGATCGTCCACCTCGATCCTGAGGGTGCGCGAGATGTGCGGCAGGGCGCGCATCTTCACCTCGCGGCGCACGGCATCCACCAGGATACCGCCATCCTGCACCAGCGGCCCGCCGATCACCACGAGCTCCGGGTCGAGCAGGTTCAGGGCAATCGCCAGGACGCGCCCCACCTGCACGCCCGTCTCATTGAGGATCTGATAGGCCAGCTTATCGTCGGCCTTTGCGGCCTCGAAGAGCGTAGCGAGAGTCAGCCGGTTGTGATGATATGCATCGGTGAGTTGTGAAATTGTTTGCGCTTCGGCCAAGCGCGCCCGCACCTGCGCCAGGACTGCCGATGACGAGGCGACGACCTCGAGGCAGCCGCGATTGCCGCACGTACACCACGGGCCGTTCTCATCCACCACGACGTGGCCCACCTCACCGGCCATGCCGCTCTGCCCGATGTAAGGCCGCCCGTTCAGGTAGACTGCCGAGCCAACGCCGCTGCCCAGAAAGACGTACAGGCAACTCTCGCTGCCGCGCGCCGCGCCGAAACGGGTCGCCGTCAGCCCCATCGTCCGCACCGAATCATCCACCACGACATGTTGCACGTCCAGGCGACGGCGCATTTCCGCGGGCAGTTCCAGGCCCGACCATGCCGCCGTCCACGCAGGGGTGTTGGGAAAACTCAGGACGACGCCACGACGCGTCTCCACGATGGCGCGCACGCCGATGCCCAACGCAGTCAGGTCAGCCGGGTGGGTTCCTCCCTTGTGACACACTGCTTCCACAAGGCGCACGATGTTATCGAGGATGATCTCGCGGTCGGGCACTGCTTCTGTCGGCCACACCTCCGCCGCCAGCACCCCGCCGCCCGCATCACACAGCACCGCCCGCGACTGCTGCCCGCCGATATCCAGCCCGACGACGCGCGCCAGCCCCGTATGGGCCGACAACACGGCGGGCGGGCGGCCCGGCCCGTTCGCGGCGAGCACCTGTTCTTCGACCAGGCGCTCATCGAGCAAGCGCGTCACGAGCGTGCTGACGCGATTGGCGCTGAGACCGGTCCGCGCGCCGATCTCCTGCCGGGAAATCGGCTGGCGGCAATAGATGCGCTGCAACATGGTGAGGATCGGTATGTCCATCAGTCTGTCCTTGAAGCCCTCATCCCGCGGCGCTCTCCTTTGTAGTGACGGCTTCAGCCGTTGGGGACACGACAAGGGCTGAAGCCGTCACTACAAAGTGGCCGGTCAGGCTACGGATGGCGTCCAAGAATGACAACACCATAACACAAAGCAGCGCTAACTTCAAGTATTTACTCCCAATTAGTGGGATTAAATACGCGTTAGGGATTGACTTTACTCCCTCTCAGTCATATGATAAGGGCATCCCATTAAATACTTCGAAGGAGAAATGCCATGTCGGAAGAAGTCACCGCAAGGGAGCAGTTGGCGATTCATGGCGGCCCCAAAGCCAAACCAACCCCCAACTTCCCCATGTACCCCGGCGGACTGGAGATCGGCGACGAAGAGAAGAAGGAAGTTATGGAAGTGTTGGAGCGGAAATATCTGTTCCGATACTATGGCCCCGAAGAATACCCCTCAAAAGTGCGCCAGTTCGAGCTCGAGTTCGCGGAGAAAATGGGCAGCCAGCACGCCCTGGCGGTCAACTCCTGCACGTCGGCGCTCATCGCTTCGCTGATCGCCGTTGGAGTTGGCCCCGGCTGCGAGGTGATCGTCCCCGGCTACACCTTCTTTGCCTCGGCGGCGGCGATCATCGGCGCGAAGGCGATTCCCGTCGTCGCCGAAGTGGACGCGACGTTGACGCTCGACCCGGACGACTTCGAGCGTAAGATCACCCCCTACACGAAGGCGGTCATCCCGGTGCACATGCGCGGCGTACCGTGCAACATGGACCGCATCATGGAGATCGCCGAGAAGCACAACATCAAGGTCGTGGAGGATGTGGCGCAGGCGGTGGGCGGCACGTACCACGGCAAGGCGCTGGGCACTTTCGGGGATTGCGGCGCGTACAGCTTCCAGTACCATAAGATCATCACGGCGGGCGAAGGCGGCATGATCGTCACCGACGACTGGCTGACCTATCAGCGCGCCATGGGCTATCACGACACGGCGGCGTGCTGGCGGCCCGAACGGTTCGGCGACGAGCGCTTCGCGGGCGAGCTGTTCTGCGGCGTCAATTACCGCATGAACGAGTTGAGCGGCGCGGTGATGCTGGCCCAGCTTCGCAAGCTCGACCCGATGCTGGCGCTGATGCGCCGCAATCAGAAGATCATCCTGGACGGCATCGCGTATGTCGAAGGCATTACGCCTCGCCCGGTGAATGATCCGGAGGGCGACACGGGCATCTGCGTGATCTTCTACCTGGAGGATGCGGACAAGGTGCCGGAGTTCACGGCGGCGTTGCGCGCCGAGGGCGTCGCCGCGGCCGGGCGCAGCCGGATCGGCGCGGCGGACACCACGGGCCACCAGAACATGCCCGACTGGCACGTCTATGACTCGTGGGATCACATCATCAACCAGGGCACACCGACAGAAGACGGCTGTCCCTACAAGTGCCCGCTCTATCTGGGGGATGCGCCCTCGAAGTATAGCAAGGAGATGTGCCCCAACACGCTGGCGTATCTGAATCGCTCGGTGCATATTGACATCCCGGCGCAGATGACCGAAGAGGACTCCGTGATGGTGGTCAAGGCGATTCGCAAGGTGGCGGACGCGATTTTGTAGGCGTAATTAGAAACCCGGTTTCCGGCTTCGCCGAAAAAACCGGGTTTCTTGATCCTTAATCCCGCTCGAGGAGGAGCCACGTGAAGTATTCCGTCTGTCTCGAACCCCTCTTCACGGATCTGCCGTTCCATCAGCGCATCGGCGAGGTCGCGAAACTCGGCTACCAAGCCGTCGAGTTCTGGTTCACCGACTATCTGTTCACCCCGGATGGGTTGGTCGCGGGGATGAAGGACATTGACGCGATGGCGGCGGAGGCCGCCGCGCACAACGTCGAAATCTCCGATTTTGCGGTCAACTCCAACGAGGGCGGTTTCGGCGGCTGGACGGTGAAGGCGTCTGACCGGCAGGTCTTCCTCGACCGGCTGGGGAGCCAGATCGAGGTCGCCAAGCGCCTCAACTGCAAACGCCTCATCATCTGCACCGGCAACCGGTTGGATGACGTGCCGTTCGAAACCCAGTTCTACACCCTGGTAGACGTGATGCGCGCGGCGGGCGCACTGGCGGAGGCGGCGGGCATCACGCTGATCATCGAGGCGCTGAACACGCGCGTCAACCACCCCGGTTACTTCCTCGATTCCTCGCGCGTCGGCTTCGAGGCCGTGCGGCTGATCAACCACCCCAACGTGAAGCTGCTGTACGATATTTATCACATGCAGATCATGGAAGGCGACCTGATCGCGACGATCCGTGCGAACAGCGATCTGATCGGGCATTTCCATTCGGCGGGCAACCCCGGCCGCAACGAACTTTACATCGGCGAGATCAACTACCCGAACATCCTGCGCGAGATCGAGGCGCTGGGCTATGCGGGCAACTTCGGGCTGGAGTATTTCCCCACGCTGGATTCGGCCGAATCGTTGCGCCGCGTCAAGGCATACCTGGACACCTACACATCCTGAACCCGGCGCCGCGCGCCACCCATTTCCTGAGAAGAGAGGTTGTGATGAGACTTGCGATGCTGGAAGTGCTGTCGGACACCGAGATTCGAGACATCCACGAAGCGACCGTTGACATCCTGGAAAACTGCGGGGTGCAGGTGCTGCACAAGGAGATGCTCGACTTCCTGGCCCAAAAGGGGCTGGCAGTTGACAAGGCGAAGGGCAGGGTTCGCTTCAGCCGATCGGTGATTGAGGACAGCCTGGCGACGATCCCGCATCGGTTTGAAGTGTTCAACCGTGAGGGCGAGTTCGCCTGCGTCCTGGGTGACGGATACTCCAAAATTGCCGCGGGCCACAACGCGATCTTCTGGGTAGACGCGGACACCGGAGAGACGCGCCCATCGCACGTGGCCGATGTCGAGCAGTTCGCCCGCCTGTGCGATGCTCTGGAGGCAATCCACATCGTCGGCATCCCCGTGATGCCCCAAGACACACCCAACCCGGTGTTGAGCCTGCTTGCAGGCGTAGATGCCTGCATCCGCAACACGACCAAACCGATCTACTTCTCCACGGACAATCTAGCCGTCAACCGCGCCATCATCGAGATGTTGCGCGCCGTGTTCAAGGGCGACTTCGACACGCAGGTCTATGGCATCAGCCAACTCTCACCCACCAGCCCGCTCTATTGGGAAGGAGGCGTGATCAGCGCGATCATGGACACGGTAAAAACCGCCGTCCCGCTGGCGTTGCTGCCGGAACCGATTGCAGGCATCTCCGCGCCATACACTTTGGCCGGCCTGCTGACGGTGGACAACGCCGAGTGCATCTCGGGCCTGGTGATGACGCAACTGCTCAAGCCCGGCCACCCGATGATGTACGCCAACTCGTGGACCTGCACCGATATGCGCAGCGGCGCGGCGCTCGTTGGCTCGACCGAGACGACCATCTGCCGCATCGCCGGGGCGCAACTGGCCCGCTTCTATGGCGTCCCCTCGCACACCACCGCGCCCAACTCGGATAACCACGCGCACGACGAACAGAACGCCTGGGAAAAGACGTTCAGCACCTTCTGCAGCGTGGGCGCGGGCAACGACCTGATCGTCAATTGCGGGATGTTCGCCACCGGCATGACCTGCTCCAACGAGCAACTCATCATGGATGAGGAAATCTCGGCGATGGCGCTGCGGATTGCCGAAGGGGTGCGGGTGAACGACGACACGCTGCCGGTTGACCTCATCAAGGAACTCGGCCCGAAGGGCGACTACCTCACCGCGCCGCATACGATGAAGTGGCTGCGCAGCGACGAGTATCTTAAGCCGCGGGTCACGGTGCGCGGACCGTACGCGTCGTGGGTGGCCGAAGGCAGCAAAGATTCTTACGAGTTATCCAAAGAGCGCGTACAGCAGATGGAAGCGAAAGGCATCGGCAGCCCGCTCGACCCGGAGCGCGCGGCCGCGCTGGCCGAGGTGTTGGCGGTATTCGCCGGGCCGGCCTGACAAACCCCCCGCGGGGGGGGGCGGCGGTGGGTTGGGCCACCCCCGGGGGGGGGGGTGCGACCGCCGCAGGGGGGCCAAAATGTACACAA
>JBBQRS010000123.1:0-13258 GCA_038214535.1 Anaerolineae bacterium | reverse complement strand
TGGGCGACTGTCGCAATCAAAATCGAGCGTAACCGGTCAAACGATAGCGTTGGTGCCATAAATCGCTCTTGATCTGGATAGGATGTCTGACGCCTTCATTCTAGCCGCTGTCGCTCTTTTGTTTACATTGAGAATTCCTGCGCTGGCGACGTGCGTCACGGAACCCAGAAAACGGCCGCTATGGCGTTTCTGACTCAGCGGGAAGAAGGGCTCAGATGAATGCGATCATAGCCATCCGCCCAGCGCGGACGCCTCTTGCAATGCCATTTCCAGAGTGGGGGCGGGGACGAATGTGACCTCGTCGGGTGCGTGTCGGTGTTCTACGAAGGAGAGCGGCGGCCGATGGCGTGCGTTGTCGTAACGAAACAGGAGATCACCTGCTTCCGTCTGGTATTGATAGACGTACATCAGTTTCTCAACGCTATCGGCTATTTGATCCAGGTATTCCCGGAAATGCAGCACGGATTGATCAGTGAACCTGATGGCTCCTTCCAGATAGCTCTGGCCGCCTGGCCGGAACTCGAAACTAACGCGTGCCTCAGTCACGAACGTTGCGGCGCGATACTTATCCAACACCGAACTGATCTCGGCTACATAGCGATCAAGCACCGTAGCGAATACCCTGTAAGCGGATTACCTTCTCCTGAAGGCGCTCCATCAAGCGGTATTCGCCGGCCCATTGGACGTACTCATCATCTCCACCTGCAAGGTCCTCCGCCGCCATCTCCGCGATGAACCGGTCGGATGGAACGCCATATTTCTCCTCAAAGCGGGCTAGGCGCCGCCGCGCCGCTTCGAGCGCCAGCTCGAGGCGGCGCGTTTCGGCTTCGACCGCCGTCCGCACGAGCGATAGCACCTCGAGTGCGTGTGGATCAGCTTCTACATAGACAGTGCTCATTGCCAACTCCTGAAATCATTTTAGCACGCGGCAGACTGCCTGACAAGTCAAAAACGTCGGGGACGGAGAGCTGATAAACACAATGCTGTTGCTACGGGAAACTGATCATGCTATGATGCACATGTCGCACATATCATGTATTCTCAGATATTGATGTGCGGAGGTTATGGTGTCGCTAACCCAATTGGATCAGGCCATCCGGCAGGTTGAGGCGCTGACTCCTGATGAGCGGCTTCAACTCATCGCGCGTGTCGCCGGACGGATTCGCCTGTCACGGAAACCAGAGACGCTCAGGCGCAAGTGGGCCGAGATCAGCGGGGCTGCTGTATACCCCCTCATGGGTGAAGACGCGCAGGCATGGGTCGAACGGACGCGGCGCGAGGATACGGAGCACCGCGATCAGTCCCTGGAGCGCTGAGTAACTACGAACCAGATTCTTCCGGCAGCAAATCCGCCAGCCGATGAAAGACATAGGTTGGGCGGATGGAGGACGCGGCCAGATCGGTTTCTTTTGTCGTGCCGGTAAGCACCAGCGCAGCGTCCATCCCTGCGTTCAGCCCCATCGCAACGTCCGTCTCCAGCCGGTCGCCCGTCATCAGGCAATCTTCGGCGGGCAGGCCCAACAGATCGAGAATCGCCTCGATGGTATAAATAGACGGCTTGCCGACGACGGCCTCGATCTGCGTGTTGGTGCAGGCCTCGATGGCCGCGATCACCGCCGCTGCGTCCGGCTCGCCGCCGCCCGGTACCGGGCAATAGCGGTCGCCGTTGGTGGCGAAGAAACGCGCCCCCGCCCGGATCGCATCGAACGCGATTTGCAATTTGCGATACTCGAACGTGCGATCAAAGCTGGCGATCACGGCGTCGGTTTGCGCGGCGTCCTCCGTCAGCGTGAAGCCGCCCTGCGTTAGCTCCTGCTTGAGCGGCGCTTCCCCCACCACGAAGAGCCGCGCGCCCGGCATCCGCCGTTGCAGGAAGTTGACCATCACCTGCGATGAGTGTACGATGTCCGCTGCGTTTGCCGGCACGCCAAGCCGGTTCAGCTTGGCGACGTACTCCTCATGCGTGCGCGTCGGGTTGTTCGAGAGGAAGACGGTGCGCTTGCCCCGCGCGCGGAGGGCGGCCAGCGTCTCGGACGCGGTCGGCAGCAGGGTATCGCCCAGGAACACCGTGCCGTCCATGTCGAAGATGTAGGCGTCGTACCAGCGGGTTGCGCGGGCAGGGATGCCGGCAACCGTGGCGGCCTGGGCGGTCATTGCAGAATCGGTCACGGGATGCCCAGCAGCAGGCTGAGCCGGTTCATGGTCAGCCGGTCTTTCAGATAGTGCGAGTAATGCAGCGCCTGCGCGATCTCGTCCGGCGAAAGCCCGACTTCCTGACCCGTGACGGGGCCGCTCGCGTCGGCGATCCACTTCTCGATTTCGTCGGCGGGCGGCACAAATGCGGCGATCCGCTGCAACTCCTCCCAGTGATCGAGGATGTTCTGCTTGAGCGCCTCAAACTCCTCGTTAGACATTTCCAGGTAGGGCTGTTGCGCTTCCAGCACCTGCTCGGCCATCGCGCCATACGCCTTGCGGATGCCCTCTGTCTCGGCCTGCGGCTCGGGCAGCGATGCTTCGGCCAGCCGCTCGGCGGCTTCTTCTTTCGACATGCTCGCCAGCCGCCCGAAGCGCCGCGCGCTGATGATGACGCCGACGCCCACCTTCGCCCCGTGCAGGATCGAATGCCGCCCCTCGCGCAGCAGTTTCATCTCCAGAAAGTGCGAGATGTGGTGTTCCGAGCCGGAGGCGGGGAGCGTCGCGTTGAAGTCCAACATGCACAGTCCCGACTCGATCAGCCCGTCGAACAGCGCCTTGACGCCCGCTTCCTCACCCGCAGCAATCGCGTCGGCGTTATCTGCCGTAGCCTGCGCCGCGGTGCGCATTCGCACGGCGATATCCGGGTCGTACTTCTCGCCTTGCAGGACGTAGCCGAACTCCCAGTCGGCCACCGATGTGAACTTCGCCACCATGTCGCCCAGCCCCGCAGCGAGCATCGGGCGCGGCGCGGCGCTCAACACGGGCAGGTCGGCGAAGACCGCGATCGGGCCGTGGCAGTTGACCGTCGTCTTGACGCCCTCGATCACCAGCGGCGCGCCGATGGAGGTGAAGCCATCCACCGAGGCGGCCGTGGGCAGCGAGATGAACTCCAGCCCGGATCGGTGGCTGATGAACCGGGTGATGTCGGTGAGCGTGCCCGAGCCTATGGCGATCAGCGTGCGTTGCACGTGATCCAGCGCGAGCATGGCCTGGAAGATGTAGCACGCGTCGGCGATGATGTCGTCGCCCTTCAGGATCACGGTTAACACGTCGAGCCCGGCATCGCGCAGCGCGGCTTCGGCTTTCTCACCCAGGGCGCGATAGGTGTTGTTGTCCGCGATAATCGCGAGATGTTCGAGTTGGTTTTCGGTGCAGTAGGCGACCATCTGCTCGACGGCGTCCGGTCCCACGTAGACGGGTAATTGATGCAACACAGGCTTTTCTCCTCTATATGATGAGGTCATTTCCGACACGTGAGTGTATCATGTGGGGGCGGGCGCGGTCAAAAAGCCCCGGCCAGGACGCTTGCGCACAGCCCCCATTTGCGGCATAATGTACGCATGAACCATTGTGACGCCCTGCATGGCAAACGCAATGATCTGGATGCGCTTTGCAGAAAGCACCGGGTCCATCGGCTGACGCTCTTCGGGTCGGCAGTTCGCGCTGACTTCGTTCCAGGTCGCAGCGATCTCGACTTTATGGTCGAGGTTGCGCCGCTTGACCCGGGTGAACGCGCGGATGCGTACTTCGGGTTGCTGTTTGGCCTTGAGGAGTTATTTGACTCTCCGATAGATCTGGTTGAGGCCAGGGCGGTGCGAAATCCTTACGTCCGGCGCACGATTCAGCAGCATCAGGAGACGGTGTATGCCGTTGCGTGATCTGCGGGGCTACCTCTGTTTAGAATAAAGGACATCCATGACTTCCCAACCAGCACAAATACCCCCCATTATTGACGAAAGCCAGACCGATTGGAATCCGCATCCTCGGTTCGCCGGCATCCAGATGAAGCAGCTTCTCACCTCCGCGGACAACGCGGCGGCGAGTATCAGTCGCGTGCAAGTGCCGCCGGGCTGTGTCATCGGCTGGCATCACCACGCCGGGCAGGTCGAGACGGTGTACGTCATCGCCGGTGACGGCGTGTTGACGCTGGGCGAGCAGGAAGCGCCCTTCTCCGCCGGGCAGATCGTCGCGATCCCCTCGGAACTTGACCATACCCTGCGCAACGACGGCGCGGAGACAGTCGAGCTGCTCTGCGTCTTCACGCCGCCGCTGGTGTAAGCGTCAATTACGAATTTATCGTAGTCTAGCCCCTTGTGGATGTCGGCGTTGGTCGCCACAAGGAGTTTTGGAATAGGAGCGCCCATGACGTTATCAAATGATGAACTGTTGCGGATGTACCGCACCATGTTTCTGATTCGCCGCTTCGAGGAGCAGGCTGTCCAGTTCTTCCAGGCCGGGCTGGTGCGCGGCTCGCTGCACCCCTGCATCGGGCAGGAAGCGACCGCCGTGGGCGCGTGTTTCGCCGTGCGCACGGACGACTACATGACCTGCACCTATCGCGGGCACGGGCAGGCGATTGCGAAAGGGCTCGATCCGAAGGAAGGCATGGCCGAGCTGCTGGGCAAGCGCACCGGTTGCAGCAAGGGCAAGGGCGGCTCGATGCACTTCACCGACCCGCGCGTGGGCCTGTTGGGCGAGAACGCCATCGTCGGCGCGGGCGCGCCGATTGCCGTCGGCGCGGCGCTGTCGGCGCAGATGGATGGCTCCGACCGCGTTGCCATCACCTTCTTCGGCGACGGTGCAGTGAATCAGGGCGCGCTGATGGAGGCGCTCAATCTGGCGGCGATCTGGAACCTGCCGATGATCTTCTTCTGCGAGAACAATCTCTATTCGGAGATGACCCCGATCAGCGCGATGGTGAAGCCGGAGCGGCTGGGCGCGCGCGCCGAGGGTTTCGGCATTCGCGCCGTGACGGTGGACGGCTATGATCCCATAGCGGTGTACGAGACGACGACCGCCGCCGTCAAACGCGCCCGCAACGGCGAGGGGCCAACCTTCATCGAGGCGATGACCTACCGTCTGTTCGGTCACATGGTGGGCGACTCCGAGCCATATCGCGCGAAGGAAGAAGTAGCCGAATGGCGGGCGCGCGACCCCATCACGGCTTTCCCGAAACGATTGGTGGCTGAGTTCGGCGTGACCGAAGCGCAAGTGCAGGCCGCCGAAGCCGCCGTCGCTGCCGAAATGGAGCAGATCGTCCGTTTCGCGCAGGAAAGCCCGACCCCCGAACCATCTGAGGCGTTGGAAGACGTCTACGCATGATAGAGGAGATGAAGAATGCCGATCATTGACGCACACCAACACCTGTGGGACTTGGACCGCGTGGCCTATCCTTGGTTGACGCCTGACATGGAGCCGATCGCCCGTTCTCATGTCGCCTCCGAACTGGAGCCGCAAATGGCGGAAGCCGGCGTCACGCATACCGTCCTCGTGCAGGCGGCTAACAGCTATGCCGACACCGAGTACATGCTGGAGCAATCCGCCATCCATGACTGGATGCTGGGCATCGTGGGCTGGATCCCGTTGCTCTACCCGGATGTGGCCGGGCGCGCCATCCAGCGTTTTCACCACTATCCGCTCTTCAAGGGGGTGCGTCATCTTATCCACGGCGAGGCCGACCCGAAGTGGTTGTTGCAGGACTGCGTGACGGAGAGCCTCAAGTTGCTGGCCGCATCTGGCATGACCCTGGATCTGCCGGCGACGTTGTCTGAACACATGGAGTGCGTGCTGACCCTCGGCGAGCGCGTGCCCGACCTCAAAATGGTGATTGATCATCTGGCGCAACCGCCGATTGGTACGCGTCCGCAAGGCAGTTGGGCCGATGACATGCGCGCTGTCGCCGAGAACCCGAACGTCTACGCCAAGATCTCCGGGCTGGGCACGGCCAGCGGCCTGCCCGAAACCTGGTCGGCGGCTGATGTTAAGCCGTATATTGAGTTCGTCCTCGCGACGTTTGGCACGGAACGCTGCATGTGCGGCGGCGATTGGCCCGTATGTGACCTGGCCGGTGGTTACGTCAAAGCCTGGGGCATCTATCGCGAAGTCCTCGGCATGTTGTCGCCTGAAGAGCAAGACGTCGTTTTGAGTCGCACCGCCACCCGCTTCTACGGGTTGCAGTTGCCGGAAGGATGAGCGCGATACCCATGCGTGAATTGACTTACTCTCAAGCGCTGCGCGAGGCGCTGATCGAAGAGATGGAACGCGATCCCCGCATCCTGTTGCTGGGCGAGGACATCGGCGTGTATGGCGGCGTCTTCAAGGTCACTGAAGGGCTGCTGGCGCGCTTCGGGCCGGCGCGCGTACGCGAAACGCCGATCTCCGAATCCGGTTTCATCGGCGCGTCCGTTGGGCTGGCGATGACCGGCTGGCATCCCGTGCCTGAGCTGATGTTCATGGACTTTGCCTACGTGGCCGCCGATCCGATCTTCAACCAGGCCGCCAAGATGCACTCGATGTCGGGCGCGCGCGTCAAAGTCCCGATGACGATTCGCACGCAACAGGGGGGCGGGCGCGGCAACGCGGCCCAGCACTCGCAAAGCTTGGAAACCTTCTTCACCCACATCCCCGGCCTGAAGGTCGTCCTGCCCGCGACGCCCTACGACGCCAAGGGATTGTTAAAATCGGCCCTGCGCGAAGACAACCCGGTGATTTTCATCGAGCACAAGCTGCTCTACAACACGAAGGGGCCGGTGCCGGAAGAACCCTACACAATTCCGCTTGGCGTGGCGGACGTGAAACGCGAGGGGACGGACGTGACCCTGGTGACTTTGTCACGCACCGTGTTGCACGCGCTGGAGGCGGCGGCGGAGGCCGCGCAGGCGGGGATTGCGACGGAGGTCATTGACCTGCGCTGCACCGTGCCCCTCGACCTGGAGACGGTGCTGGTATCTGTCCGCAAGACCGGGCGTCTGGTGATCGCGCACGAGTCGCACCGGCGGTTGGGCATCGGGGCCGAAATCGCCGCGCTGGTTCAGGAGCAGGCCTTCGATTACCTCGATGCGCCGATTCTGCGCGTCGGCGCCCTCGATGTGCCGATTCCTGCCGCCAAGCCGCTCGAAGACTTCGTGCTGCCCGGCAAGGCGCAAATCCTGGATGCGCTGATGGCGATCACCGCGTGAGTCGTTGGCGATGAACACCTCTTTTCCCATGACGGCGGAACAGTGGCGCGCCGGCCTGACGCTGGACGCATATCTCGCGGGCATGAAGATGTACCAAGCCGAGATGGCGCGCCGGTTGGCGTCGGTGGCGCTGACAACGGAGCAGCGCGCCGCATTTACACACCGCGCGGAGACGGCGCACGTATTGGTGATGACCGAGGATTGGTGCGGCGATGCGCTGATGAACACGCCGATTGCCGCGCGCATCGTCGAAGCCCTACCTGCCGCCGACCTGCGGGTATTCGTCCGCAAGTCCGCGCCTGAACTCAAAGCGCATTACGCAGACCGGGGCATTACTTCGATCCTCGTCGTCACGTTTCTGGATCCCGACTTCCGGGAACTGGCAACCTGGGTCGAACGCCCACAGACCGCCGGCGCGGTGCTGGCTGCGTGGCTCGCGGCGCATCCGGATTTTGATATCACCCGGCGCGTAGCGGACATGACCGCGGAGGAACGCGAGGCGTGGCAAGCGCGGGTGCTAGAGCTGATGGTCGCAATCGAGAGATGGTACGATGACGGTTTACAGGCAGATACCGTCGCTGAAATTCTGACGTTGCTAAATCATAGGCCTGAAGCAGCATCATGAGTGAGTTCGCAAAGCGCTAAAACAGAATGGCGCCCATTAGCAGCGCGGCTGATCGGGTGATAGGCATAAGATAACGAACGATTCATTCGCAGAAGGAGAATCCGCGTGAATAATGCATTGCTGGATATGCCCGAAGAAGCCGAAGTTGTGGAGATGGAACGCCAATGGGCGGCCGCGTTTCAGAACAAAGATATCGCCGGATTACAGCATCTCATGGCGAACAACTATGCGCTCATCATCGCCGTGAAAGGTCGCCCTCTTCAAATCATCCCGCGCAACGCCTGGCTTGAGGGCCTCGACGCGTATGAGATCGAAGAGATCGGGATTGACCAGGTTTACGTACGTATTTACGAATGCGTGGCCGTTGTGTCCATGCTGTGGCGGCAGAAAGCGAAGCTGCGCGGGCTGGATCGCAGCGCGCAATTTTCCCTCGTAGATGTGTGGGTACGCGAAGAAGACGGTTGGCGCATCGCACAACGCCATTCGAGCCGCCCCGAGCACGTCGGCGCAGCCCGGCCTCTCACGTCTTGAGGCTGTGATGTCCGATCTCGAATGGCAGACGCTGGGTTCGCGCTATGTGGTTCAGGACGAATGGCTGACCCTCCGCGCCGACACGTGCGCGCTGCCGGATGGCCGGGTAGTCGAGCCGTTCTACGTCCTGGAATACCCGCCCTGGGTGAACGTAGTGGCAATCACGCCGCAACAGGAAGTCGTGCTGGTGCGGCAATATCGCCCCGGTATTCAACAGGTCACGCTCGAACTGCCGGGCGGCTCAAGCAACCCGGACGACCCCTCGATGCTGTACGCCGTCCGGCGCGAGTTGCGGGAAGAGACCGGTTACGGCGGCGGCGAGTTCACGGAACTGGGGACGCTGTGGCCCAACCCGGCGAGCCAGAATAACACGGTCCACAGCTTCCTGGCGACCGGCGTCGAGTGCATCGCCGATCTGGAACCGGACGACTCCGAATTCCTGGAAGTGGTGCATCTGCCGCTGGATGAAGCGGTCGAGCTTGTACGCAACGGCGGCCTCGCGCACGCGCTGCACGTCGCTACGCTGTTTCTCGCGCTATCACATCTGGGCCAAGTGTCCTGAACCCGTAGTTTAGCCCTTGTGGGCGTTGACGCGCGACGCCCACAAGGGCTAAACTACGGGCGCGCACTACTTGACATCCTCAGGAGTGTTTCATGCTCGTCGCAATCTGGCACTTCAGCTTCACCGTCTCCGATATCGAACAGTCCGTCGCGTTCTACAGGGACGTGATGGGCATGGAGTTGGTACACCGGCAGACGCAGGACAACGCCTACACGCGCAAACTGGTGGGCTATCCGGATGCGCACCTGCTGGTGGCCCAGCTAAGGGTGAAAGACGCGCCCATCGGCCGGTCGAACCACGTGCTTGAACTGGTGCAGTACGTCGCCCCGGTAGGGGTAAAGATTGACACGCGCACCATGAACACCGGCACGGCGCACATGGCGTTTCAGGTGGACGACATCATGACGGAGTATGCGCGCATGGCGGCGCTGGGTGTGCGTTTTCGCAATCCGCCGGTCGCCATCGAGGCGGGCGTCAACAAGGGCGGCTACGGCTGTTACTTCGTGGACCCCGACGACATCACCCTGGAGATGATCCAGCCGCCGCCGTGCCCCGCGTAATCGCGTGATAATATATGATGGACAGGATTAACAGGACTTACAGGATGATAAAGATTTCCATCTTGTTCATCCTGTAAGTCCTGTCGCTTAATTCTCCAGAATAGCCCCAGGCTCCGGTTTCGGACCGAGTTCGCGTAGTCGAATCAGGCCCGCTTCGCCCGGCGGGATGCGATAGCCCACCGCGGTATAGAACGCGTTGCGCGCGCGGCGCGTGGGGAAGTGCGTCTTGGCCCACGCGCTTTGATACCCCAGCCCCAGCGCCCGCTGCATCGCCGTGTGCCCGTAGATGAAGTGCGCCCCATCGAGGAACGCCTGACGCACGGGGGCCATCTCCGGCGCGTCGAAGTCATCCACCAGCTTGTTACCGGGGCTGTTCATCTCCGTGCCCACGTTCAGTGGCAGGTCCAGTTCCCCGGCGATGCGGACGATCTCGTGCAGATTGGCGACCTTAAGGGCGCGCGTGGCCGGGTCGGCGATGTTCCAGTTGCGGTCGGGGACGATGTTCATGGCCGCGACGCCCTTCGCGATGAGCAGCGCCATCAATTCCTCAATCGCTTGCTCACCCGCGGTCGTCCCGTCGAGCCAGGTGGCGCAGGGCAATGCACCGCACGCCTCGATCATGCCGTGATATTCGTCCAGTGTCGGGAAGGACTCTGGGCCGGGCTGCACGTAGCCCACGCCGCCCCGTTTCATCAGCCGGGCGCGCACCAGATTCGAGAGCTTCGGATAGTCATGTAGTATTGCGGCGATCTGCGCGGGGGCTTGTCCGAGCTTATCGGCCCAGAATGCGACCGCGTTACTATCCGAAGGGAATATCTCAACTGCTTTGTTGATGTACGCGGCCAGCATGTGGCGCTCCGTGGCGTTCCCTGCCGGGGTCAGTGGCAGCACGTCCCGGTCGTAGTCCAGCGTTACCGGGTCCATGTGCGCGTTCACCCGCGCCAGCATCTCGCGGTTGCGCCGCTCGGCGCGGGCGCGCATCGAGATCAACACGGGCAACGCCTCGGGCGGCGCGTCGCTCGACGTGAAGCCGATCCCCATGTGATAGTAGACGCCCGGCTCGCCAGGTGAGTTGATCTCGCGCGTGGCGAATTCGGGGATGAAGACGCGCGTCTCGATGCCCGCGCTGCCGCGAACCCCCACGCCGTCGCACGCCGCCAGGAACTCATCTACGGCATCCAGCACGTCGAAGTCCACGATGCCGACCGCCGCGAACCCTTGTCGCCGCGCCAGCCACGCCAGCGCCGCCGGCGAGTAGCCGTACGCGTTGTAGCTGTAGAATGTGTGGCAGTGCATGTTGACGATGGGTGCAGGTTCGGGCAGCGCGATCTCGCCGCGCGCCGCCAGCGTAATCAGTTCCTCCAGCGCCGCCATGCGGGTGGCGTAGTCAAAGCTATTGAGTTGGGCCTCCAACTCGATGATTTCGGTAGTAATGATGCACCTCTAATTCAACAAGAACAAATCAAATCATCCGACGGAGTGCGCATCTCAGACCTGACAGGTTTCCGAAAACCTGTCAGGTCTTCACGCCAGCAGCGCGGTGAAGCGCGCGTAGGCGTCATCCCATGCAGCGGTATCCTTTGGCTCGAACACCTCGACGTTGAAGGAGCGCCGGACGATCTCGCGGCCCTCATCCAGCGAGCCGATTGCGCCCACCGCTTGCATTTGCATCAGGATATTGCCCACCGCGGTCGCTTCGATGGGGCCGGCAACCACAGTGCGTCCGGTCGCGTTGGCGGCAAACTGGCTGAGCAGCCGGTTTTGCGTGCCGCCGCCCACGATGTGCAGCGTCGGGATGCGGCGGCCCATCATCCGATCCATCCGTTCCAGCGTCCAGCGATATTTCAGTGCGAGGCTTTCCAGGACGACGCGAGCCACATCGCCTACGCCATCGGGCGCGGGTTGGCCGGTGCGTGCGGCGTATTCCCGGATGCGCTGCGGCATGTCGCCGGGCGCCAGGAAGTCGGGCGCGTCCACGTCGAACAGCGCGGTGAACGCGGGCGCGGCCGCCGCGCACTGCGTGATCTCATCCCACGAGAGACTCTCGCCGTCACGCGCCCATGCCCGGCGGCTCTCCTGGATCACCCACAGCCCGGTGATGTTCTTCAGCAGGCGGATCGTGCCGCCGACGCCGCCCTCGTTGGTGAAGTTGTACTCCAACGTGGTCTCATTGATCACCGGCTCGCGCGCGGCCACGCCCATCAGCGACCACGTGCCGGAGCTGAGATAGGCGTAATCCTCGCCCTGCGCGGGCACCGCGGCCACCGCGCTCGCCGTGTCATGGCTGCCCACCGCCACGACCACAAGGTCGCGCACGCCGGTCTCCTCGGCCACCCACGGCAGCAGCGGCCCCAACACGGTTCCCGGCTCCACGATTGCGGGGTAAATGTCGGTCGGCAACCCCAGCCGCCCCGCCAGGTCGCGCGCCCAATCGCGGCTGCGCGCGTCCAGCAGTTGGCTCGTGCTGGCGATGGTGTACTCGCTCACCTTGCGCCCGGTCAACCAGAAGTTGAGCAGGTCGGGCATCATCAGCAGGGTCTTCGCAATACCCAGCGTCGGGTCGCCCTGCGCCGTCATCGCCACGAGTTGAATCACCGTGTTAAGCTGCATGAACTGGATGCCGGTCTCTCCGAAGATTTCGGCGCGCGGCACGCGGCGGCACGTCTCTTCGATCATGCCGTCGGTGCGGCTGTCACGGTAGTGATAGGGATTCCCCAGCAACGCATCCCCGGCGTCCAGCAGCCCGAAGTCCACGCCCCAAGTATCCAGCCCGGCGCTGACCAGCCCCGGCTCGCAGCACTGCACCGCCTTCGCGATGCCCGCCTTGATCTGGGTGAAGAGGTCGAGCGCGTCCCAATGCAGGCTGGAACCGCCCGCGTGCGGAACCTGGATCGGGCCGTTGGCGAAACGATGCACCTCTTCGAGCGTCAGGCGGTCACCGTCGAAGCGCCCGATGATAGCGCGCCCGCCGGATGCGCCCAGGTCGAGCGCCAGGTAGTTCTGCGTCATGGCATCTTCTCCGTCAATGATAAGGCGCGACCTATGCCGCCGGCGCGTCCGGGTTCGGGCCAAAGTGTTTCAGCATCACGATTGGATCGGTGCTGCTCGGGTTGGTGATCGTGACGCCCGCGGCCGCGGCGGCTGCCGAAACAAAGTACTCGTCGTGCGTCAACTGGCCGAACCGGATCATGGTCGGCGTCTCGATGGGCCAGACGCCCAGCGCGCCATGACCCTGGAGCATGATCAGCCCGTAGGGGCCGGCGTCGCGCACGGTGACGGTGCGGCCCGTCAACACGGTGAGTTCCTTCGCCGCGAAGTACGGGTTGCCGTAGGCGATCCAGTTCTCGACCGCGCCTTCACTCGCCATCTGGTCGGGCGCCTTCACCGGTTTCGGCGTGCGGAAGTGATCCTGCTTGAAGTTCGGGTTGAGGTTGGCGTCCCAGTCGAGCATGGAGATCAGGTAGTCCAGGTCGTGCTGCTGCTCCGGCGGGACGTTCTTCACCAGCAGGTCCCAGCCGATGGGGACTTCGTTCACCAGCGATTGGAACATCGCGAAGACGTCCGACGCCCACTGCGGCTCATAGGTGCACAGGCTGCCCGGCGCGTGGAGGATGCCCGCGGGCACGTACCAGCCGGTCCCCGGCTCGAGCCGGTAGGCCTTCGACAGGTCGGTGATGTGGTTGTCGCCCTGATCCCAGATTTCCAGGCAGTGACGGATCTGCGCCTTCGTCGTGCCCGGTTCCAGCCCGAAGTAGGTGTAGGGGGCGTCCGCGCCGTAGTTGTTCAGTTGGCGAGGGAAATAGTAGGTCTCCGGCTTGGATTCCTG
>JBBQRS010000122.1:0-13462 GCA_038214535.1 Anaerolineae bacterium | reverse complement strand
GCCGCAACGCGCTGCGTTCTGGCTCGTCCAATTGGATGAAGCGTCCGGGTCGCATGGGGTAGCCTCCAAGTACAAAGCTGAGCTACCACCATCCTAAACCCAGACGTCAATCCCCGACCACTTTTGTGGAGCTATTTAGCGAAGAATCTCCCGTTTACGAGGTTGAGACCCTTCGCTGGAGGCCAACCGTCGCGAACTTTGCGAAGTTAACCAGCTCAGGGTGACAGCACAAGAACTACCTTTACTGACCACGGAGAACTGATCCAAAAGGTTAACCCTTCTTAACTCTTTACTCTTTGTGAAATGATATTGCAAAAAAATGTAAATTAGTTTACATTCAAGTCCGGTCCTTACGCTGCCTCTGCGGCATTGTCGCACCCAGAGGGTGCTCCGGTATGAACGTGTTTTCGCACATCCGAGCCGTCGTCGTCGTCGCCACCAAGCATCTATTTTCACAGGTGGGCTTGACGCTCGCGACCCTGCTTGGCCTGATCAGCGCCGTGGCGCTGATCATGAGCATTCCGCTGTACACCGACGGCGTCTATTACCGACTCTTGAATCAGGGTTGGGCGGAGACGGCGAATGGCGTCGCCGCGGAGCACACGCTCCCCCCGTTTCGTTTCCTCTTTCGCTATGTGGGCAGGCCGGACACCCCCCATACGTGGGAACAAGTCCTGCCGCTCGACGATTACCTGATGCGCTCCGCCTCGCAAGAGCTGGGTCTGCCGATGCAAACCGCCATGCGCGCGTTCAGCACCGACAACGTGCAGCTTTTCGCCGGTGAAGACGCCGCGTATGCCACCAGCCGAGAACCGCTCACCTTTACCTCGTTCGGCGCGTTCACCGGCTTCGAAGACCACGTTACGTTGGTCGAGGGGGCGCTGCCATCCGTCGTGGGATATGCGGCCGATCAGCCGGTGGAAGCGTTGATCGGGGAAGACCTGGCGCTGAAGCTGGGCCTGCAACCTGGCGAGGAGTTCGTGGCCTTCGCGCGCCGCATCGAGGGCGGCAAACAGCCGCAAATCCCGGTGCGCATCACCGGCATCTGGCGAGCGACCGACCCGGAAGATCCCTACTGGTTCTACAGCCCCGCCACGATGGGCGAGCAATTGATGGTGCCGGAAGAGACCTTCCTGGGGCGCGTCGCGACCGATCTCGGCGAGCCGGCTTACCTGGCCGCCTGGTATCTGGTGCTCAACGCCTCACAGGTCCACACCGGTGACGTGCCGGGCATCCTGGCGCGGATCACCACGATGCAGCAACGAGCCTCAGCCCTCTTGCCGGGCGCGACGCTCGGCCTCTCGCCGGTCAGCCCGCTGCAACAGTATCTGCGCTCCAGCAGACTGTTAACCTTCCTGCTCTATGCCTTCAGCGTGCCGATTGTCGGGCTGCTGCTGGGTTTCGTCATCCTGTCGGTGAGCCTGTCGGTCGGCACGCGCAGGAACGAGATCGCCGTGTTGCGCAGCCGGGGGGCGACCGCGCCCCAGGTCATCGGCATCGTCGGGTTGGAAGGGTTGATCCTCGGATTGGTCGCGCTGGCCGCGGCCGCGCCGCTCAGCCGGTGGATCGCCCGCAGCATTGGCCGGGCGACGAGCTTCCTGGTCTTCACCGGCCCCTCTGACCTGCGCGTAGACATGACGCCGGCCATCTGGCGGCTCGGCGTGATCGCCATCGCCCTGATCCTGATCGCCCAAATCATCCCGGCGCTCGGCGCGGCCCGGCATACAGTAGTGACGTATAAGCGAGATCGCGCCCGTTCGGCCACCCGGCCCTGGTGGCAACGCGCCTGGCTCGACGTATTGCTGCTGATCCCGGCAGGCTACGGCATCTATCTGCTGCGCACGCAGGGCAGCATTGCCGCGCCGGGGCTGAATGAAGCGGCCCGCTCGGACCCGTTCAGCAATCCCCTGCTGTTGCTGGTTCCCGCGCTGGCGGCCCTTGCCATCACGTTGCTGCTATTGCGCGTCCTGCCTTTCTTCATGTCGGCCATGGCAGGGCTGCTCTCGCGCCTGGGGGGAAACGTCGGGGCGCTGCTGGCGACGCGTTATCTCTCGCGGACGCCGGGCTATTACTCGTCGCCGCTGGTGCTGCTGGTGCTGACGCTCAGCCTCTCGGCGTTCACCGCGTCGCTGGCCCAGACGCTCGACACGCACATCTACGACAAGAGCTTTTATCAGGTAGGCGCGGATATGCGCATCGTGGAGTCCGGCGAGAACGCCGCGCCCATGAATCTGACCAGCGCGGCGGGCGGGTTGACCGGCGCGGACGCCTCCGGCGCAACCGAAACGGAGACGGAGCTCACAGGGCCGCGCTGGGAGTTCATGCCGATCGGTGACTATCTGGAGGTGCCCGGCGTCACGGGGGCCACTCGCGTGGGCCGTTTCGCGGGATCATCCGAAGTCGGCGGCGTGCTACGCACCGGCCCGTTCCTCGGCGTGGACCGCGCGGAGTTTGCGAGTTCGGCCTTCTGGCGGCGTGACTTCGCAAACCAGCGCCTGGGGACGTTGATGAACAATCTGGCCGTCACACCGAACGGCGTCCTCATCCCGACCGACTTTGCAAGCCGGTATGGCTTACGCACGGGCGACGGGATCAATGTCACCGTCATCACGGGCGGGCAGCGCAACCCGTTGCAAATGAAAATCGTGGGAACCTTCGACCTGTTCCCGACCTGGTATCCCGAACAGGACGGTCCACTGTTCGTCGGCAATCTGAATTATTTGTTCGAAGAGGCCGGTAATCAATACCCTTATGAAGTGTGGTTGAACCTTGCCGGGGGCGTCAATGCGGCGACCGTGCTGGATAGCATTCGTGAGGCCAACCCGCTGGTCAACCGGTGGGAGATCGCGGCATCGGAATGGGCCGGTGAACGCGACCGCCCCGAGCGCCAGGGGTTGCTCGGTTTTCTCTCCATCGGCTTCGTCGCCGCGGCGCTGTTGACGGTCCTGGGCTTCTTGCTGTATGCTCTCTTCTCGTTCCGGCAGCGCTTCATCGAGCTGGGCATCTTACGGGCCATCGGTCTGTCGTCGGGCGGGATGACCTCGTTTCTCGCCTGGGAGCTGGCGTTTCTGATCATCTCCGGGTTGGGGCTGGGCACGCTGCTGGGCGTGTGGACCAGCGAATTCTTCATCCCGTATCTGCAAGTGGGTTCCGGGCCAAACGTGCGCATCCCGCCGTATGAGGTGCAAATCGCCTGGCCCGCCATCTATCGCATCTGGGCGCTCTTCGGTGGGCTATTCGTGGTGGCCCTGACTGCCCTGGCCGCGCTTTTGTTACGCATGCGCGTCTTCCAGGCCGTCAAGCTGGGTGAAACCACCTGACGCCTGTTCCAAACCGCATCTCGGAAGTTTGAGAGGCAAGCCGAAGATAGCAGCACAGCAGAAGCGACATCGGGTTTGTCGTAAGGCAATCACCCGGAAAGGAGGGAGGAGCAAGGACACAGACAGAAATACGCGCAGGCTCGCAATCGTGCGAGCAATCAATCAGTGAATGATATGGAGGATCAAAGATGAAGTCCAGGCACGTTTCTCGTCGTGAGTTTTTGAGATTAGCCGGCATCGCCTCAGCAGGCGGCGCACTGGCCGCCTGCCAGGCCCAGGCTCCGGCCCCGGCTACACCGGTTACTGAAGCCCCCGCCGCCGAAGCGCCTGCTGCTGAGGCGCCCGCCGCTGAAGCCCCTGCGGCAACGGAAGCTCCGGCCGCAACGGAGGCCCCGGCCGCAGCCGCGCCTTCCAGGGAAGCGAAAGTCATCAAGCACTACGCGCAGGGCCTGACCCCGCGCGAAAAGGGTGAAACCGACCGCTGGGATCCGCCCAAGGAGATGTGGAACCAGGCGGAGATGTTCAAGGAAGTCCATCCTGACGTCACCATCGAGTTCGTCCCCGAAATCGTCACCGGCTACGAAGAGTGGCTGGTGACTCAGATGTCGGGCGGTATCTCCCCCGAAATCGTCTGGTATCAGCGCGGCTACATCGCCCGCGACTATGAGAAGGGCTGGTTCGTCAACCTCGACCCGTACCTCGCCGAACCCAACCCGTATTGGGACGGCCAACCATCCTGGAAAGAAGGTTTCCAGGGCCCCGTCATCGCCAGCGGCACCGCGCCCGACGGGCACATCTACATGATCACCGGCGACATCGTCGGCACGGGCTTCTTCTACAACAAGACCGAGTTCGACAAACTCGGCCTGAAAGTCCCGGAGACCTACGAAGAGTTCACCACCGTGCAGAAGGCCATTAAGGATGATGGGATAACTCCCGTTTCGATCAGCATGGACCTGGCAGGCGGCATTCAAACCTATGGCTCCTGGACCACGCGCATCATCCAGGATGTGCTGTATGACAAGCGGATGAGCATGATGAAGTGCACCACCGACCCGGTGGACCGCACGTGGAAACCCGGCGAGAACCTGCCGCCGCAAGTCATGGCCAACGCCATCAAGGACGGGCGCTACGCCGCCACCGACGAAGAGTGGGGCGAGATGCTGCGCATCCTCAAGGATTGGTCGCAGTGGTGGTCTGAGGGCTTCTGGTCCATGCCGCCGGATGATGTCTACCGGATGTGGGCCGAGGGCCAGGCCGCGATGGCATGGCAGGGAAGCTGGATGAACAAGCCCATCCGCAACGACCCGCTGATCACCTTCGAATGGGGCATCTTCCCGAAGATCCCGCGCATCACCGAAGTGACCTCACCCTTCGGCGGCAAAGACTACCCGGCCATGGCCGGCGTCGGCGGCGTCTTCCAGTATGCTATCGCTGCCGAATCGGAAAAGCGCGGCGTGCTCAACGAGACCGTGGACTGGATGCGCTGGATCACGGCCCCGAAGAACAACGTTGCCCTCCTCAACGACCACGGCGGCTTTGCGCCGGGCGTGATTGACACGACAGGCGCCGACCCGACGTTGGCCGTCTACACGGATATGATGGTCGAATTCGGCACCGAACGCATCGAGCCGTTCGACAGCATGTTGACCCGTGAGTTCGTGGACATCATGTGGAACACCCTCCAGCAGTTCCTGGCGGGGCAAATTGAACAGAGCGCGATGCAAGAGACGATCCAGGGCGAGATGATGGCTGCGGCCGATCAACTCCTCACCGAGAACCCCGACTGGCGCAAGGAATGCGCGCTATAGTCGAGGAAGTTGTCCGGGAATTCCGTAGTCCAATTCCGTAGTCCAGGGCCTTGTGCTCGTTGCGAACGCCCACAAGGGGCTAAACTACGAGTTTTCGGGTAGACAGACATAGACCCCGCACAGTGCGCCACGGTGCGCCGTGGCGCACTGTGCGAGAACTGAAGACAGGGAGAACGAACATGACGCAGCTTGCCGCTGATGCAACGCTGAAAACCACTTCACGGGAGAAGGGCAAAAGCCTGGGCCAACGCATCGCAAAAAACTGGTTCTGCTATGTGTGGATCGTACCCACATTTCTGCTTTTGCTGTTGTTTAACTACTACCCGGCGGCTTCGGCGCTGTATCACAGTTTCTTTAACTGGAACGGCGCGAACATCAAGCAGTTCATCGGGATAGACAATTTCACCAAGTTGCTGAGCGATTCGACCTTCTGGCTCTCCATGCGGAACATGATCAAATTGACCATCGCGTCGGTCGCCATCAACCTGACCTTCCCGCTCGCCGCGGCCTCGCTGATCTTCCACCTCAAGAACCTGCGCATGGCTTACGGCTATCGCGTGATCTTCGTGATCCCGATGGTCGTGCCCGGCGTGGTGACCCTGATGATCTGGAAGTTCATCTACAGCCCCAACATCGGCGTCATCAACCAGTTCCTCACCGGGGCCGGGCTGGAACAGTTCACACGGCCGTGGCTGGGCGATTTCAAGCTGGCGCTCTACGCGATCATCTTCATCGGCTTCCCCTGGATTGCCGGCATCGGCACCCTGATCTACCTCGCCGGGTTCCAGGCGATCCCGGAAGAATTGCTCGATGCTTCGGCCATTGACGGGGCCAGCACGTGGGGGCGTTTCTTTAAAATCGAACTCCCGCTGGTTGCGTCGCAGATCAAGTTGCTCGTGATTTTGACGGTGATCGGCGCGTTCCAGGGCTTTGCGACCATTCTCATCATGACCAACGGTGGCCCCGGAACGACCACCATGGTGCCGGGCCTCTACCTCTATCGCAATGCCATGTACTATAACAAGATGGGGTACGCCTGTGCGCTCGGCACGGTGATCTTCGTGATCACCCTGGTGCTCACCTACATCAACACACGCTACCTCAAGTCCAGCGTCGAATTCACCGGGGCTTGAGCAGGAGGATATGATGCGAACCACCTTCAAACATGACTTGCCGATCAACATCTTCCTGGTTGCCGCGGCTGTCGTGACGTTCTTCCCCTTCTTCTTCCTGCTGATTTCGTCGCTCAAGACGACGCCGCAGTTCATCCATGATTTCTGGGGGCTGCCCATCCCCCCCGAACTTGCCAACTATCGCGACGCATGGAAACGGGTCAGCCCCTATGTGCTGAATAGCCTGTTCGTCTCCATCGTTTCGATGTTCGGCATGGCGCTGGTCGCCAGCCTCACGGCGTTCATCTTCGCGCGCTACAACTTTCCCGGTCGCGAGTTCCTCTTCTTCGCGATCCTCGCGCTGTTGATGATCCCCTCCGTGCTGACGCTGGTGCCGGCGTTCCTGCTCATCAAGAGCTTCGGGCTGCTCGATACCTACTGGGCGCTGATCTTACCTTACATCGCCGGCGGGCAGGTACTGTCCATTTTCATCTTACGTAGTTTCATCGCGGCGCTGCCCGAAGAGTTGTTCGAGTCGGCGCGCCTGGATGGGGCCGGCGTGTGGCGGCTTTATGCCAACATCACGCTGCCGCTCTCCAAACCGATCCTCGTCACCGTCGCGATCATGAACATCCTGGCCACCTGGAACGACTACATCTGGCCGCTGGTCACCATCCCCGACGGCAACAAGTGGACCGTCTCGGTAGGCATCGTGAGCTTCGGCAGCACCTATTCCGGGATGCAGAACTACGGGCCGATGTTCGCGGGCTACGCGATTGCTTCCGTCCCGCTCATCATCCTGTTCCTGTTCACCATGCGCTACTTCATCGCGGGGTTGACTTCCGGCGCGATCAAGGCATAACATCATGACATCCCTGACCAAGCGCGAACGGGTGCTGCGCACGGTCCGTTTCGAAGAGACGGACCGCGTCCCGCTCTATGACATCCTCGAGAATGACGCCGTCATCGAGCATTACGCTGGAGAACCGCTGACCGTCGCAAACGGGGATGTGGTCAAAGGGCGCGCCATCGGGCGCATCCTGGATATGACGCGCATGGCGAGCGGCCCCTCGGCCCCCGGCCACTACCGGCAGGAGAACGGCATCGAGCTGGATCAGGAGCGTTGGACGACCTGGATCGTCTCGCGCCCGTGGAGCGACACGCCCGGCCTGCTGGAGTGGATCCGCGACGAGATTCGCCGTACCGACGCGCTCATCTACGACCGCGCGTACGGCGATAAGTTCCATGAGAACATCCGTTGGCGCCAGGGCCTCTTTGCCGCGGGCGACCCGACCGGGCGCAACGACCCGACGGTGCTGGTCATCGAGAGCGGCGTCGGCCTCACCGAGATGTACTGGCAAGTCGGCATGGAAGATTTCTCCTATCTGATGGCCGATCAACCCGATCTCGTAGAGGAATGGCTGGACGCGCGCCATCGAGCCGAGTTGCGCCGTGTCGCGGCCATCGTTGACCCGGCCCTGATCCCCATCGCCCTGACTTACGACGACATCGCCTACAAGAACAGCACGCTCTTCTCGCCCGCCTGGCTGCGCCGGCTCTGGGCACCGCGACTGGCCCGGCTGGTCGCCGCCTGGCACGACCGGGACGTTTACTGTCTGTTCCATTCCGACGGCAAGCTATGGGGCGTCCTCGATGACCTCGTCGCCGCGGGGATTGACGGCCTGAACCCCCTCGAGGTGATCGCGGGCATGACGGTGGGCGAAGTGCGCCGGCGCTACCCGCAGCTATTCCTGACGGGCGGCATAGACGTCAGCCAGTTGCTGCCCCTGGGGACGCTGGAGGAAGTGCGGGCTGCGTGCCGCGCCGCGATTGCAGAGGCGGACGGGCGCGGTTATTTCCTCGGCTCCACCACCGAGCTGCACTGGGACGTGCCGCTGGAGAACGCCGCCGCGATGTTTGAAACCGCGTGGGAAACCGAGACAACATTTACCCCATCCGAAGCCGCCTGAACGTAGAAAGGCATCCCATGAAACAACCCATGACCTCCAAAGAACGCGCCCTGACCGCTTTCGCCCGCCAGGAACCCGATCGTGTGCCGATAGACTATCTTTACAACCCGGGCATTGACGCACGCCTCAAGGCCCATTATAACCTCGCGCCCGACGACAATGAGGGCCTGCGGCTTGCGCTGTGCGTGGATTTTCGCTTCGTCGGCGCGCCCTACGTCGGGCCGAAACTCCACCCCGACGCGCCCGGCGTCGTGGTAGACGACTGGGGCATCCATCGGCGCTGGATCGAACATGAGACGGGCGGCTATTGGGATTACTGCGATTTCCCCCTGCAGAACGCCACGCTGGAGGAGATCGAAGCATGGCCGATGCCCTCGCCCGACGACTTCGATTACAGCCGCGTCAAAGAGGCCGGCGCGCACTGGCAAGAGTATTGCCTGATCGCTGGGGGCGCGGGCACGGGCGACATCATCAACAGCACCGGCATGATCCGCAACATGGAGCGCGTGCTGGTGGACCTCATCAGCGATGACCCCGCCTGCCTACGCTACATCGAGCGCAAAGTCTCCACCGATATCGAGGTGATGTACCGTACGCTGGAGGCCGCGGAGGGCGGGATTGACGTCCTGATGATGGGCGAAGACCTGGGCACACAGATCGCGCCGATGATCAGCCCCCGGCTCTATCGCAAACACCTGCGCCCGCTGCATCAACGGATCGTGGATGTCGGCAAACACTTCGGCGTCCCCGTGATGATTCACTGCTGCGGCTCCAGCAGTTGGGCCTTCGACGACTTCATCGAAATGGGCATCAACGTGGTGGATACGCTGCAGCCCGAAGCGAAGAACATGGCCCCGGCCTATCTCAAAGAACGCTACGGCGACCGGCTGGCGTTTCACGGCGCGATCTCGACCGCCGGGCCATTGGCATACGGCACGGTCGAAGAGGTCATCGCCGACGTTAAGAAGACACTGGAAATCATGATGCCCGGCGGCGGCTATGCCCTTGCGCCGACGCATCAAATCCAGGACAACTCGCCCACCGAGAACGTCGTCGCAATGTACGAGACCGCGCAGCAATACGGGGATTATTAGCATTTACCATGGTTCTCCTCGCGGAGTGCGCATCTGAGGATGCGCACTCCGCGAGGGGCCAGGGTATCAGAAAGGCAGGATTCGCATGGCAGAGATTTTGGCGCCGCAATGGGATGGTTCGTGGATATGGTGCGCCGAGGAAACGCCCGCGCGCAACGCGTTCGTCCGCTTCCGGCGCACGTTCAGCTATGACGGCGGCCCGGCGACGTTGCACATCACCGCCGACTCGCGTTATACCCTGTGGGTCAACGGCGAGTATCTGGGTCAAGGGCCGGTGCGGGGCTGGCCGTCGCACTGGCACTATGACACATATGATCTGACCCCGCATCTCACACCCGGCGAGAACGTGATCGCCGTTGAGGTCAACCACTACGGCGAATCCACCTTCCAGTATCTCCACCAACCCGCGGGGCTGCTGGCGCATCTGGCGCTGGCGGAGGAGAATATCATCACCGACGCCGATTGGCGCGCCGCGCCCGATCCGGCCATTATCAGCGCTGCGCCGCGCATCAGCGTGCAGGAAGCCTTTGAAGAACAGTTCGACGCGCGCCGGGCCGACGCCTGGACGCTGCCGGGCTATGACGACGCGAACTGGCAACCCGCCGTCGCCCTGCGCCCCGCCGATGATGGCGTGCATCAAGACCTCGCCCCGCGCGGCATCCCCCTGCTCACGCTGGAACCGATTTTGCCGCAACGCATCGTCTCCGCCGAAACGGTGCAATCTATCCCCTATCGTTTTACGCTTTATGTCAAGCCCTATCTGGCCCCGGACGATTTTTCTTCCAACGCCAACGCGGCGCACGCCTATTTGGCGACGCAGATCTGGTCGCCGGTAGATACGGAAGTCCGAGTTCTCGCCCCCCACAAAACGCCCTACAGCTTCGATGGAACCAGCTTCAAGGTTAATGGCAAGCCCGTGGAGCAGGAAACGGCCCGGCTTCAACACGGTTGGAACAGCCTGGTGATGTCCATTGCAAGCGGCTATCACCTGGCCGAGTTTGTGGTATGCGTTGACGGGCCGCCGGGGTTGCGCTTCTGCGCCGCGGGCGACGCCGGAGGCTCACCCTGGGCGGTGGTGGGGCCATTCGCGATGCCGGACGAGATGCAGCAAGTGATTCGCGACACCATCTTCGGGGACACGGCTGTGATTGCCGCACCGCACAGCGCCGAAGCGACCACCGAAGCCGGGGCTGCGTTCTGGGAGGCAGGCGTGACGCCGCCCGTCGTCGGGGCGCCGTACTTCCAGCCCATCTCCGCCGAGCATCTGCCCGCCACCGATGTGTTCCTCCAGGCGTATACGGATCGGGTCGCCGGCGCGGCCGTGCGGCTGACCGAACCGGAGGGCCTGCTGTCGGGCGCGGATTGGACGACGATTTATCCCCCGGAAGACGGCAAAGACGTGCGCGTGCTGCTCGATTTCGGGCGCGAGGTCGTAGGGTTCCATGCGTTCGAGGTGAACGCCCGGGCAGGAACCGTGCTTGACTGGCACAACTTCGAGTTCATCCAGCCCGATGGCCGTTACAACTTCGCCGAGGGCATGAACAACTCCTTCCGCTACGTTTGTCGCGAGGGGCGGCAGGCCTACCAGTCCTTCGTCCGACGCGGATTCCGCTACAGTTATCTGATCCTACGCAATCTCACCGGTCCGGTGCAACTGCGCGATGTGCGGCTGATCTTCAACACCTATCCTCAGATGCGCCGCGGTGCCTTCGCCTGCTCCGATGCGCGCCTCGAACAGATCTGGGAGATCGGCGCGCATACGCTGCGATGCAGCGCCGAAGATACCTACGTGGATACGCCGGTCTACGAACAGACGCACTGGGTGGGCGATGCCCGCAACGAGGCGCTGGTGGATATCGTCGCGAACGGCGACCCGCGGCTCTGGTTCCGCTGCCTCGAACAGGCGGGGCAAAGCCTCGAACGCTCGCCGCTGGTCGAGTCGCACGTGCCCAGCGGGTGGCAGAACGTCATCCCCGCGTGGAGCTTCCTGTGGATGCGCTCTTGCCGCGAATACCTGCTCTTCACCGGCGACGTGAAGGGCGCGCGGCTTTTGCTGGATGATATGGAGCGCAACGTCGCGGGGGTCAAGGCGCATCTGAACGCCCAGGGTCTCTTCGACATCCGTGCCTGGAACCTGTTCGATTGGGCGCCCATGGATATCCCGAACTTCGGCGTGGTGACGCATCAGAACTGCCTGGCGGTTCAGGCGTTGCGTGATGGCGCGGAGCTGGCCGAGTGGTTGGAACGACCGGAACTCGCCGCCGATTGGCGGACGACCGCCGATCAACTCGCCGCGGCGATCAACGCGCACCTGTGGAACGATGCGCGCATGGCCTACACCGATTGTCTGCGCGACGGCAAACACAGCGAGGTCTACAGCCAGCAGACGCAAACCGCCGCCCTCATCTCCGGCGTCGCCACCGGCGCACGGGAAGCGCGTTGTCGCGAGATCATCGAGCACCCGCCCGCGGGCTTTGTGCTGGCCGGCAGCCCCTTCTTCGAGTTCTTCCTCCTCGAAGCCTATCAGGATGAGGGCAGAACGCAGGAGTTGGTGTCTACCATCCGGCGTGATTGGGGTTGGATGGTGGAAATGGGAGCCACCAGCTTCTGGGAAATGTGGAGCGGCGCGGAGGGCGCCGGTGAAGGCCGCCTGACGCGCAGCCATTGCCACGGCTGGTCAGCCGCGCCAACCTACTTCCTCAGCGCGTACGTGCTGGGCGTGCATCCCGGCGGCCCCGGCTTCCGCCCCGTCGTGGTCGAGCCGCACCCGGCCGATCTCACCTGGTGCCGCGGCGTGGTCCCGACGCCGCGCGGCGACGTAGAGGTTCAGTGGGAAAATCCGACAGAGGGCGAGTTTGCCCTCCGGATACGCGCGCCTGAAGGAACGAAGCTGGATATTCGCCTGCCCCGTCCAGGACAGGTCAGTCTCAACGGACAGGTAACAACCCCTGGCCGTCACACCGCATGAAACGAATGGAGCCGACAACAATGACCGACACGATGACCTCACGGGAGCGCTTTCTCGCAAGCATGGAATACCAACCCGTAGACCGGGTTCCCAACTGGGAGCTGGGCGTGTGGGCGCAGACAATAGACGTCTGGGAAGCCGAAGCGCCCGAGACCCTGCGCTTTCACTGGGATTGGTTCGCCGGAGAAGCCACCCTGGGGATGGATCCAAAGGAGTTCATTCGTTTCAACAATAGCCCGGTACCGAGCTATGAGGAAGAGACGCTTGAAGAAGACGAACGCACCGTCACCTTCCGCGACGGGCTGGGCCGCGTGCGTAAGGCGCTCAAAGAAGGCTCACGTCATGGCTCGCGGCTTTCCATGGATACGTATATCAGCTTCCCGGTGAACAATATGGCCGATTGGAAGCAGATGAAAAAGCGCTTTGAAATTAGCCAGTGTCGCTATGAACCCAACTGGCCCACCACCCGGCTGAACGGCTGGCGCGAACGACAGCACCCGCTGATTTTCGGGCCGAATTGTTCGACTCTCGGCTTCTACTGGTTTGCGCGCGAGATGCTGGGCACCGAGGGGCTGTCATACGCCTTCTTCGACCAGCCCGATCTGGTGCATGACATCATGGAGTTTCACGCCGACTATCTGATCGAGGCGGCGCGCCCCGTTCTGACGCAGACTGATGTCGAATACGTCTGCTTCAACGAAGACCTGGCGATGAAGACGGGACCGCTGCTCAGCCCGAAGGCGTATCGTACCTTCATCTTGCCGCGCCTGCGCCGGGTCATCGAGTTCTACAAGGACCACGGCACGCGCTACATTGCCATTGACTCCGACGGCAACCCCGAAGTGATCGTGCCGATGCTGATGGACGCCGGTGTAGATATCCTCTGGCCGCTGGAGCGCGCCGCCGATCAGGACCCGGTGCGGCTGCGGCGCAAATTCGGCAAATCGCTGCGCCTGTGGGGTGGCGTGGACAAACGTGTGCTGGCGGAAGGCCCCGCGCAGATTGACGCCCACCTGCGCGAACTCGCGCCCGTGGTAGCCGAGGGCGGCTACATCCCCACGGTAGATCATACCGTCCCGCCGGATGTGAGCTGGCCGAACTTCAAGCACTACATGGAAAGCAAAGCGAAGCTATTGCGCGGCGAGCTATAACTCCCGGTTGGTGTCTATCCCAAAACTGCCCATCGC
>JBBQRS010000121.1:0-13691 GCA_038214535.1 Anaerolineae bacterium | reverse complement strand
TGCCGAGATGGCACAACTCAACATTGAACGCGCGGCTGTCTGTCCCAACTGGAACTACACGCTCCGACCGCACTCAAGCGGCCAGACGATAGCCCAAACCAATCCCGCAGAACGGGAACTTATTTCTTGACGAGTCCTAAGCGCCGACAACACTCATCAAACGTCTGCCTGCTTACTTACTGTCACTCCTTAACATCATAAAATTAACTCATCACACAGTAAGTTCATTGGAGGCGTGATGTCTTTGTTTGAAAATCCCATCAAGCGGGTTGAGCGGCTGAAACGGGTGCGTAACGTGCCGGGTCCCAACGCGGATGACCGCGTGCCGCCGGGTCAATTCGTCACAGAGAAGTTCCCGGTATTGCACTACGGTTCGGTCCCCACCTATGCCACCCTGGACAAATGGGATTTTCGCGTCTTCGGGCTGGTAGAACAGCCGTTGCGCCTCTCCTGGGAAGCGTTGACTCAATTGCCCACCAACACCGAAACGGTGGACATCCATTGTGTCACCCGGTGGAGCAAACTGGATACGACGTGGACCGGTGTGCCGTGGCGCGAGCTCCTGAAGCACGTGCAGGTCAAGCCCGAGGCGACGCACGTCATGGCGCATTGCGAACACGGGTTCAGCACCAACATCGCGCTCGATGTGTTGGACGACGACGACACGATGCTCGCCTACGCGTATGATGGCAAGCCGCTTGAGCCGGAGCACGGCTACCCGCTGCGCCTGTTGGTGCCGAAGAAATACTTCTGGAAGAGCGCCAAGTGGTTGCGCGGCATCGAGTTCATGGTGGGCGACCGGCCCGGCTTCTGGGAGCGCAACGGGTATCATATGGAAGGCGACCCGTGGCGCGAGGAGCGGTTCGGCTGGTGAGCGCGCCCTGAGGGCCGGCAGCGTTTTGACGATATTTGGAGAGGGGGCGGCGATGCCTCCTCTTTTTATGTCCAGTGACTTGTGACATCGCGTCGAATTTGTTATGATGCGCCCAGGACGTCCCCGATGATCAGTCACCAACTCCGCCAACGCGAATACCTCCTGCAGATCGGCCGCGCCATGACCTCGCGACTCGATCGGCGGTCGTTGCTGGGCCTGATCCTGACCAACGCCGCGGACCTGGTGCGCGCCGAAGCGGGTCTGATTGCCCTGCGCCACGGCGCGACCGATAGTTTGGACATCACGGCGAGCTATGGCCTTCCTAATGCGTTGTTGCCGCTCTTCACGCCCCTGCTCACCGACATTCCGCTGCGCGCCGACGAGTTCAGCATCCCTGATTTGCAAGCGCGCGTCACCCAGGTTGCGCGCGCTATCCGGTTGCCGCTGCATCAGGTCATCGCCTTGCCGCTCACCTTCGAGGAAATTCTCGTCGGCGTGATTTACTTGTTCCGCAGCGGCAGCATCGCCTTTTCCGCCAACGATGAAAGCGTGCTGGCGAGCTTCGCCGATCAGGCGGCCATTGCGGTGCGCAACGCCCAGTTGTATGAGCAGGCGACTTCTGAGAAGCAGCAGATGGACGCCGTCATCGAGCACAGCGCCGACGGTGTGATGATCCTCGACCCCGACTTGCGTATCCTGGTGTTCAACCGTGCGTTGAGCCAGATGACCGGTTGGCCCGCCGAAGACGCCATCGGCCGGCCCTGCTATCAAGTGTTGGCGCTGGAGCACGTCACCGGGACCAACCTGTGTTGCGCCGAACCCGAACCGGTTGGTTTCGCGGGCGGTGAACCGCTGGTCGCCGAAGGGGAGTTGACGCGACCCAGCGGGAAGCGCACGGTGATGAGCATCACCTATACGCCCCTCTATGACGAAGACGGTCAGCTTTCTACTGTTATTGCCAATGTCGTGGACATCACCCGTTTTCGCGAAGCCGAGGAGATGAAGTCCACGTTTGTCTCGGTGATGTCGCATGAGTTGAAAACGCCCGTATCGCTCATCAAGGGGTACGCCTCGACGCTGGCGCGCGAAGACGCCGAATGGGACACGGAGACCCTGCGTGAGGGCCTCGAGGTGATCGGCGAGGAGAGCGACCGGCTGAACGGATTGATTGACGACCTGCTCGACGCCTCGCGCATCCAGGCCGGCGGCATGAAGCTGGAGAAGGCGGAAATCCTCATCCCCCGGTTGGCCGCCAGGGTCGCGGCGAGCTATCGTATCCAGACGGATATCCACGAGTTTGAGCTGGACTTTAAGGATGACTTCCCGGTCGTCGTCGCTGACGAAGAACGGATCCGCCAGGTGCTCACCAACCTCATCGGCAACGCCATCAAATACTCGCCCGAAGGCGGGACGATCCGCGTCGGCGGATGGCAGGTTGGCGCATGGGTCGTGGTCTACGTGGCCGACGAGGGCATCGGCATCCCGCTGGAGGAGCAAGGTAAGCTCTTTCAGCGTTTCTACCGGGTGGATTCGAGCCTGCGCCGCAAGACTCAGGGGATGGGCCTGGGGCTTTATCTGTGCCGCTCGATTGTCGAGGCGCATGGCGGTCGCATCTGGTTGCGCAGCGCACAGGATCAGGGGACGACGGTCTTCTTCGCCCTGCCCATAGACGGCGACCCCACGCACACCTTCAGCGACGCCCTCATGGAAGTCAAGGCAACACGGAAAGATGGGTCACAGCCATGAAACAGCGCATCCTGGTGGTTGACGACGAGGCGCGCATCCGGCGCTTTGTTCGCATGAATCTGGATCTCGAGGGTTATGACGTCATCGAGGCCCCCGAGGGGCTGGCGGCGCTTGATCGGGCGCGGGATGAAATGCCCGACCTGGTGCTGCTCGACGTGATGATGCCCGACATGGATGGCTTCGAAACGCTGGAGCGCCTGCGTTCGGTCTCCTCGGTCCCGGTGATCATGTTGACGGCCAAAGGCGATGAGGACGATCGCATCAAGGGCCTGGACCTCGGCGCAGATGACTATGTGACCAAGCCGTTCAGCCCGCGCGAATTGCTCAGCCGGATTCGCGCCGTCTTGCGCCGGTCCGAGCCGCCGCCGTCGCAATCGGCGGAACCGTTGGTGATTGACGAGGATTTGTCCATTGACTTCCCGCGCCGCGAGGTGATCGTGCGAGGCGAACATATCAAACTACGCCCTACCGAATACCGTTTGCTGGCGCACCTGGTCGAGAACGCTGGCTGGATCGTGCCGCAGGAGACGTTGCTTGCTAAAGTCTGGGGGCCGGAGTATACCGACGACAACCAGCTTCTGCGCCTCTACATCACCTACTTACGCAAGAAGATCGAAGCGGACCCCTCGAACCCGCGATATATCTTCAACGAGCGCGGCGTTGGTTATCGCTTCGCGGATTATAAAAAGCCCGACCCATCTTAGGTCGAGCTTCCCTGATCATCACGTCTTTCCCTTCGTAGTGAAGGCTTTAGCCGCCGTACTCCCCCAACGGCTAAAGCCGTCACTACTAAGAAGAGCGATACGCACTCCGCAAGGCCTTCTTTTTTAGATCAGCCCCACCTGTTTGCCGATTACCGCAAAAGTCTCCAGCACGCAATCCAGTTGGTCGTTCGTGTGTGTCGCCATATAGCTGGTGCGCAGGAGCTCGCGCCCTGTGGGTACCGCCGGTGGCAGCACCGGATTGACGAACACGCCCGCATCGAACAGCAGTTTCCAGGTGATGATGGTGCGATCCTGGTCTCCGATGATGATGGGGATGATCGGTGTGGTCGAAGCGCCGGTGTCGAAACCGAGTCGGTGGAACCCGGCGCGCATATACGCGCCGATCTCCTCCAGCCGCTGGACGCGCTCCGGCTCTTCCCGCATCACTTCCAGCGCCGCCAGCGCCGCCGCCGCGTTCGCAGGCGGGATGCTGGCGCTGAAGATGAGCGAGCGGGCATGATGCTTGATATAGTGGATCACCGGTTCGTCTCCGGCGACAAACCCGCCCAATGAAGCGAATGACTTGCTAAAAGTTGACATAATCAAGTCAACCTGGTCGGTCAAGCCGAAATGTGCGGCCGTGCCGCGTCCGCCGCCCAGCACGCCCATCGCATGGGCATCATCCAACATCAGGCGTGCCCCATGCTTGCGGCAGATCGGAATCAGTTCCGGCAACGGCGTGATATCGCCTTCCATGCTGAACAGGCCATCTACCACGACCAGTTTGCCTTTATCGTCGTTGATTTTCGCCAGGCTGGCGTCAAGCTCGGCGATGTTGTTGTGCGCAAACCGCCGCGTCTCGCCCCAACTGAGCCGCGCGCCGTCCACGATGCTGGCATGGTCCTCTTTATCGAGGATCACCACGTCGTTCCGGCCCACCAGCGCGCTGATCGTTCCCAGGTTGGTCTGCATCCCGGTCGAGAAGACCAGCGCCGCTTCTTTACCCACCCATTGCGCCAACTCCCCTTCGAGTTGCTCGTGCATTTCGAGGGTGCCGTTCAGGAAGCGAGAGCCGGTGCAACTCGTGCCATAGCGCCGGATGGCGGCCTCGGCGGCCTCACGCACCTTCGGATGTGTGGTCAGGCCCAGATAATTATTCGAACCGCACATGATGAGCCGGTGATCGCGAAAGACGGCTTCCGTCCCCTCGTTATCGGTCAATGGAATGAAATACGGATAATACCCCCCGGCGATGGCCTCCTTCGCTTCTGTGAAGCCCGCGCATTTGGCGAAAATATCCACGGCAATGCCTCCAGATCTATTGTAGTCGTGGGCGCGTCGGTTGCGACGCGCTGCATATACTTGGAATCTATCCGAGAATCTCGTAGTTTAGCCCAGGAATTCCAAATTTGCCCGGAGTTAAGGCTTTAGCCGGTTTTTTGCGGCAACCAGAGTCGTGGGTGTAACCGGCTAAAGCCTCAACTCCACACCTGACATCAGCGCTCAGGCCAGGAATCCGTGATCGCGATACCACCAGTAGGCCTTTTCGGCCGCGGCGGCGAACGGCAACATCGGGTAGCCTAACTCGTGTACCGCTTTATCCGAACTGAAAAAAATGTGATACCCGCTGAGTCGTACTTGCTGCCCATCGAGGATCGGCGGGCGGCCGGTCATACGATTGAAGAGATCCACGGCGTCCGCCGTCGGTTCCAGCAGCCATTCGGGGATGACCCGGCGCGGGGCCGACCGGCCAACCACCTGCGCCATGATCTTTGCGGCTTCCCGATAGGTCAGGTTTTCGCCGCCCAGGATGTAGCGCTCACCGGCGCGCCCCAATTGAGCCGCCAGCAGATGGCCCTGCACCACGGCGTCCACATCGGCCATGCACACCCCACCGGGCGGCGCGGCCGGTATCGGATGCTGCGCCATTTGGACGATCATGCTGCCGGAGACAAGATTATGATCGCCCGCGCCGATCACCACGGCCGGGTTGACGATCACCGCGGGTAGCCCCTGCGCCACGGCATCGCGTACTTCTGCTTCCGCCAGCCGTTTGCTGTCGGCATAGGGCCAGGCCACGCTGATCTTGTCGAAAGGCGTCTCCTCCGTGCCCGGCGCATCCCCAGACGGGATCCCGATGGCCGCAACGGAGGACGTATGCACCACGCGGGGCACGCTCCCCCTCAGGCAAGCCGCCATCACGTTGCGTGTGCCTTCCACGTTGACGCGATAGACGGTTTCGGGCGTTGTGCGCCAATAGGTCGCCACCGCTGCAACGTGATAGACCACCTCGCAGCCAGCCACCGCGCGCGCCAAACTCGCCGCATCCAGGATATCGCCGATACAATGCTCGACGGGCAGACCCGCCAACGCCTCCACGCGCGACCCTTCGCGCCGCAACACCCTGACCTTCTCACCACGTTCGACCAACGCTGCGGCAAGGCGCGACCCGATGAAGCCGGTCGCGCCGGTGATGAGGGTCGTCATAGCGGGCGTTCGTAGATGCGGTAGGTCTTGTAGCGAGCGCCTCCGACTCGCTCCAGCATCCGGTTCATCATGGTGTTCGTCTCCAGAATCCACGAGCACTCCATGCGCTTGTAACCGCGCTCCAGGGCGCGCCGCGCTGTCTCGGCGGTGAAATAGGCGTCAATGCCGCGCCCGCGATATTCGGGTACCGTGCCCAGGATCAGCACGCGCGCCTGGTTGATCCGCCGTTTGTGCCACAGAAACTTCGGCAACCCCAACGGCCACATGTGCCCGCCGCCGGACCAGTGCAAGGCCTGGTGCAGATCGGGCATAGACAGGGAGATGCCCGCGGGCTCGCCGTTCTTACTTTCGGCCAGGAAAATAAGATTTGGATCGAGCATCGGCCTGAGGCTGGCCGCGAGATGATCCACCTCGTGCTCGGTCATCGGAACCGCGCCCCAGTTTTGCTCCCACGCCTTAGCGTACACCACTTTGATGATCTCAAGTTCTCGATCCCACTGGTGCATATCCAGCGGACGCACGGTCAACCCTGCGTTTTGCACTGCCTTTTCCGCCGCGTGGAACAACTTCGCCGGCGCGTGCTCCAGCGCATAGGCGATGTCGTAATCATAAGCATACAGATCCATGACCTTGGCATATCCGCAGCCTTCGATCAGCCCCGGATAATAGCGCGGGTTATAGGTCATCATGAGGCGGGGTGGATCATCGAAGCCGTCAATCAGCAGGCCGACCTCTTGATTGATCGAGAAGTTGAGCGGCCCGCGCATGGCCGTCATCCCCTGCGCCCGCGCCCAGTTCTCCGCGGCTTCCAGCAGCGCGCCCGCCACCTCCGGGTCATCAATGCTCTCGAAGAACCCGAACATCGCGACCCGCTCATCGTGAACGGTGTTGTTGTTATCGTCCACCACCGCGCCGATGGTTCCCACCAGTTCGGAGCCGCGATACGCCAGGAATAACTGGTCACGGGCGTGTTCGAAGAAGGGGTTCTTGGCCGGATTGAAGAAATCTGCGCGTTCTTCGATCAACGGGGGAACCCAGTAGGGGTCACCGCGATAGAGCTTGAAGGGGAACTCGACGAACCTGAGCAACTCGTTCTTACTTGCGACCGGAACAACCTGGATGGCTTGAGTCATAAGGCAACCTTGTCGCGGGAAACGCGTGTCGGTCTCCAAGTGGGCCGGCACATCTTCGTGCGCTTCGACTTCTTGTTGGGCTACCGAAGCGACTGGTCATGGAATAGGAGCCTTTGGCTGGTCCATGCTCTCGGTTCGGCGGAGGCCTGGCAGACGATGATCTTAATATGAATGTTCAGACGGGGGAATAGACTGCGCGATCATTGAGTGTGTCCGCTTAAGCTTACACGAATTATAAGCGGGTGTCGTCTGGTTGGCAAACCGTCAAATTGCCAGTGCAAAGGGCCGCAATCAGCCTGCGCTGTGCGCCGCGACAAGCCGCCGCAGCAACTCGGTCGCCAGAGACTTGGCGTCCAATGCATATGCGTGGTCCGGCACGGGGCCGATGCACGCCGGGCAGCCGTTTTCACAGGGGCAACGCTCAACCACCTCGAGCGCCGCGCTCAGCAACCCCGGCATCCGGGCATAGATCTGCTGCGCGTAGCCGACCCCACCCGGGATATTCTCGTAAATGGTGATGACCGGCAGCCCGGAATCCGGCGCCTGTACCTCCGTCACGCGCCCCAGGTCTCTGGGGTCGCACATGAGAAAGAGAGGCGCTAGCCCCGCCAGGAGCGTGGCCGCGCCTTCGAGACCGGTACGTGTGCGCACGGAGGCTTCCGCGCGCCGGTGGCAACTGCTGCACAGCGTAACCAGGTTTTCCATGCGATTGGCGAGCTGCCATGCTTCCGTTGCGGTCAGGTTCGGGCGCAGCGCAGGGTTCGCCACGAACGCGCGGAATGGAACCAGGTGATGCACGTCGTGTTGCCGGCCCGGCAATTCGGGCGCGCCGCAGCCCCGGCAGCGATAACCATCGCGCGCGCGGACCTCGTTGCGCCGGGCCGGCCAGCCGGGGCCGTAGTCGTTCGGGTCGGCCAGCC
This sequence comes from Anaerolineae bacterium, assembly GCA_038214535.1. Lineage (GTDB taxonomy): Bacteria > Chloroflexota > Anaerolineae > CG2-30-64-16 > CG2-30-64-16 > JBBQRS01. The sequence goes on along the minus strand of JBBQRS010000121.1, from coordinate 5,827 downwards.
ATAGTTCCTCTGCCCGCAGCGCCTCGACCAGTTCCGCCGACAGTTCGACCCGGCATCCTTGCGTATCGAGCAGTTGCTCCGGCAGGTCAATCTTGCCGAAGCCGAGGGTCTCGTGCGTGCTGCGCCGCAGGATGCGATACCCTGTGGCCCGGCTGGTGACGCGCACATCGCCCCAGGCGGCGGTGTAGGCGATGGGGTCGCCCGCGGCCGCGCGCGCCGCCTCGCTGATGATCTCCACCTTTTCGTCCACGGTGGGGCGGGTATAAAACTCCACGACTTGCGGCTCGACCACCGCGATGCCGGCTTCCCAATCCAGCCGGCGCACGAGATGGGTCGCGCCCTCGTGGAGATAGATGCCCCCTTCATACAGGAAAAGCGACGCGCTCGCGCGCTCCATCTCGCCCAGCGTCGTGGGCGATTCGCCCGCGGCTTCTACCTGGATCACCACCCGGTCGGGCGAACTGCTGCGCAACCCGAACGCGGTCGGGCTGCCCTCGCCGCCCCAGAAGTAGCGCCCCCCGCCCGCATACAGCAGCCCTGCCTCGGTGAGATCGCCTAGCAACTCCGGCGTGCCCGCGCCGAAGCGCTCACCCGCGTCGAACGGCAACTCCGCGGCGGCGCAAGCGAGGTGTTCCGAGAGGATGGTCTCGTTATCAGGGTTAATCAATGCGCTCTCCGGCGCGCCGCCCAGCAGATACTCCGGATGGGCGAGGATGTATTGGTCTACGGCCCCCGCGCCCGCCACCAGGATCGCGGCAGAAAGGCTCTGCCTGCGCCCGGCGCGCCCCATCTGCTGGCGCGCCCCTGCGATGCTCCCCGGATAGCCTTCGAGGATCGCCGCATCCAGTTGCCCGATGTCAATGCCCAGTTCGAGGGCATTGGTCGTCACGACGCAGCGGACGTTGCCCTGGCGCAGCCCCTTCTCGATCTCGCGGCGCTCCAACGGCAGGTAGCCGCCCCGATAGCCGCGTACTGAATTCGCCTTGAACCGGTCCGCGCCCCCCGCCTGATCGCGCACGTAGGTCAGGGTCAGCTCGGTGGCGAGGCGTGTGGGGCAGAAGACGATGGTCTGAACATCGTGCGCCAGGAAGTGCGCGGTCAGGCTCGCCGCTTCCAGCGTGTTGCTGCGCCGGATGCCCAGCGCCGGGTCGAGCAACGGGGGATTGTAGAGCAGGATCTCTTTCTGGCCCTGCGGCGCGCCGTTATGCTCCGGCCCGACGATCGTCACCGGCGCTTCGACCAGCCGGCTTGCCAGGTCATCCGGGTTGGCGATGGTGGCCGAGGCGAGCAAGAATTGCGGGTCGCCGCCGTGAAAGGCGCAAATCCGGCGCAGACGGCGCAACACATTGGCGACGTGGCTGCCGAAGACGCCGCGGTAGGCGTGCATCTCATCAATCACGACAACCTGAAGGTTGGCGAAGAAGGTCGCCCAGCGGGCATGTTGCGGCAAGATGCCCGCGTGCAGCATATCGGGGTTAGAGAGGATGATGCGGGCGCGGTCTCGGATGCGCGGTTTCTGGCTGGCGGGCGTGTCTCCGTCATAGGCGCCCGCTGTAAGCGCCCCCGTCCCCAGGATTTCCGTCAGCCGGCCCAGCTCGGCCAACTGATCCTGGGCCAGCGCCTTGGTCGGGAAAAGATAGAGCGCGCGCGCGTCAGGGTCCTGGAGCAGCCGGTGGAGCGTCGGCAGGTTGTAGCACAGCGTCTTGCCGCTCGCCGCCGGGGTGACAACCGCCACGTGTTCGCCGTGCAGCGCCGCGGCGACGGCCAGCGCCTGATGCGTATACAGCGAAGCGACCCCCGATGCCTCGAGCGCCGCGGCCAGCCGCGCATCCAGCCCCGCGGGCAGCGGGGCAAGCCGCGCCGGTTGCGCCGGGCTGCCGGCCCGATGCACAATCGAGCCGGCGAACCGCGGGTCATGATTTAGTTCGCGGAGGGCGTCTTCAATGGCCATGGCTCCATTATACCGCGCCTCCTATCCGATTTAGATTTATCCGAATACTGCCCACCGCGCCCCTTCGTAGTAGCGGCTTTAGCCGCCGGGGGTAGCAGAACGGCTGAAGCCGTCACTACAAAGAAGAGTGATGCGCAGTTTTCGGATAGACACTTACTTTTCCGGCGGGCGCGACGGCGTCACCGGTTGAAGGATCTTCCGGCGTTCCGGCGTCAGCCGGTCGAGCAGGGGTTGCGAATATTCGTAGCCGAAGCGGGTAGACGCCCACAGCGGGCCGTAACGATAGATCGTCACCCGGCGCTCGCCTTCGGGGCTCGTTCGGCTGGAACCACCGTGCATCATCCCGTCCACGAACATCACGGCGTCGCCCTTGTGCAGATAGACCGGAACTGCGCCCTCGAGGTGATCCATGCGTTCGCCTTTCGCGTAGTTACCGGCGTGCGGATGCGGGAAGTTCGATTTGTGGCTGCCCGGAATCACCATCGTCGGCCCGTCGCCCGGCCCAATTTCGGTCAGCGCCAGGATGACATTCACCTGCCCGCAGCGAAAAACGCCATGCTCATAGGCGTACCTGCCGCGCAGCGCGCCGCGATAGCCGCCCGAATGCACCGGATGATGCCCGCCCGATCGCCGGATGGATGCGATGCACTCGTCAACGAAGAGTCCCTCGACGTAAGAATCTTCCTCACCGGCGTAATGGCGCGCGTAGTTGACCCAACTCGGATGGTCAATCAGGCGCTCGAACGGCTCGCCGGCTTCGACGCAATTGTGCAACTCCAAACCGGTCTCGCCGGTATAGTCGCGTCGTTGCGCGTTGCCCCACCATTCGCCCTGCTGCAAGGGCGGAAAATTGTCGAACGCATCGTTCAGCGCGTCCAGCAGATCAGGTTCGACGGTGTTTGGCAGGATGATGTAGCCGTTCAGGTCGAACATAAAGTCATCGAGCGGGGTCGGATTGCGCGGTTCCATGTTTGGCTGCTCCTCATAGGTATCGGATGACGTGTCGCGAGTCTACGCCGATGATTGGCTCACGTCAGTAAAATCGCTTCCCAAACCGCAATTGAGAATCAATCCGCAAACTAATCGCAGAGTGCCATGTCAGGCTGGATTCTGTCATGTCACCCTGAGTAGTTCGTAAAGTTAGTTTTTGTGCTGTCACCCTGAGCGGGTTAACCACTCAAAAAGCGTTGCGGTTAGGCTCTAGCGAAGGGTCTCGCCTCGCCAACCGGAGATTCTTCGCTGGAATCTTACCGTAATGGACTTCTTTGGGGTAACCCGCTCAGAAAGACAAAAACTAACCTTACAGACTACTGAGCGGGTTAACCACGCAAAGTACGCTACGGTTAGCCTCCAGCGAAGGGTCTCGTCTGACGGGCAATAGCCCCTCGTGGGCGTCGTGCTATAATGGCGTTATGACGCTCTCGGATGAGGTTCTGGCCTACGCGTTGGCGCTGGGCTTCGATGCGGCGGCCATTGCGCCGGTTGGCGCGCCTGTCGGCGCAGATGCGTTGGCCGCCTGGCTGGCGGTGGGCTATCACGGCGAGATGGCCTACATGGCCGACACCGCGGCGGTGCGGCACAACCCGCAACTGCTGGCGTCCGGCGCGCATAGCATAATCGTGACCCTGGTCAACTATCATCCCGGCCCGCGGCCGGACGGGTGGACCGACCCGCTGTATGGCCGCATTGCGCGCTACGCCTGGTCGCCCGATTATCACGATGCGATCAAGCCGTTGCTCTTTCGGTTGGATGCGTTCATCCGTGACCGAACGGGACGCACCGAACTCGGCAGGGCGTGCGTGGACACCGCGCCGCTGCTGGAACGCGACTTCGCCGCGCAGGCCGGGCTGGGCTTCCTTGGGCGCAACACCTGTCTCATCACACCGCGGCTGGGGTCATGGACATTTATCGCCGCATTGTTGATCCCGGAGGCGCTCGACAACGAGGTTGCGGCGCGCGACCCGGAGTGGGTTGCGTCGGCTTCCAGCGGGACGTGCGGGCGCTGCACGCGCTGTCTGGATGCCTGTCCCACGGCGGCCTTCGTCGGGCCGCACGTGCTGGATGCGCGCCGTTGCATCTCGTATCTCACCATCGAATTGCGCGGGCCGATTCCCAGGGAGCTGCGGCCCCTGATGGGCAACTGGGTCTTCGGGTGCGACGTGTGTCAGGAGGTCTGCCCGTATAACCGGCAGCCGCCCGTTGGCCGATCGTCGCAGGTGACGCAACCGGCCCCACCCCTGGCCGACCTGCTGGCGCTGGATGACGCCGCCTTTCGCGCCCGCTATCGCAAGACGCCGCTGATGCGGACGAAGCGGCGGGGTCTGGTGCGAAATGCCTGCGTGGCGGCGGGCAATGCCGGAGACCGCGCGCTCTCGCCCGCGTTGATCCGGTTACTGACGGACGAAGAACCGCTGGTGCGGGGTCACGCGGCGTGGGCGCTGGGGCGCATCGCGGGGCATGAGAACGTAGCGGCATTGCATCGTGCGCGCGCCGCCGAGGCCGATTCGTATGTGATTGACGAGATCGAAGCCGCTTTATCAGGATGACCGTAGTCATTTCGCATCTATCCGAAATCTGCGCGGCGCTCTCCTTCGTAGTGACGGCTTCAGCCGTTGGGGAGCAGCAAAACGGCTGAAGCCGTCACTACGAAGTAAAACACGGAGGAGGAGAACACGCATGGCAGTCGTCACAATCGTCGGGTCGGGATTGATGGGCACTGCGGTCGCCTGGCCGCTCACCGATAACGGCCACGAAGTGCGTCTCGTGGGCACGCACCTGGACGCGGAGATCATTCGCTCTTGTCTGGATAAGGGGTATCACCCCACGTTGCGCCGGCAGCTTCCCGCCGGTGTCCAGCCCTATTACGTCGAGCAAATCGCCGAGGCGCTGCGCGGGACCGATCTTATCGTGAGCGGCGTGAACTCGCTTGGTGTACACTGGATCGGGCAAACATTATCCCCATACCTCCAACCCGGCGCGATCATCATCGCCGTGACGAAGGGGCTTGAGGCGACCTCCGCGGGCGAAGTGCAGATCCTGCCGGACGTGCTGCGCGACGAGCTGCCCGCGACCCTCCGCGACCAGGTCACCCTGGCGGCCATTGCCGGGCCGTGCATCGCGGGTGAGCTGGCGGGCCGCCGACCGACTTGCGTGGTGTTCGCCTCGCGCAACCGGGGCGCGCTGCCCTATCTCCAGGGCCTCTTCCGCACGCCCTATTACAATATCTGGCTCTCGTCCGACATCCTGGGCGTCGAGTCGTGCGCCGCGCTGAAGAACGCCTACACCCTGGCGGTGGGGCTGGCCGCGGGCGCGCTGATCCGCGTGGGTGGCGTGGATGAAGCGGGCGCGGGGATGCACAATCTCGCGGCCGCGCTCTTCGGGGCCAGCGCAGCCGAGATGGCCAAGGTCGTCGCGCTCATGGGCGGCGACCCGAACAAGGTCGTCGGCCTGCCCGGTGTGGGCGACGAATATGTCACCTGCGTCGGGGGCCGGACGATCCGGCTGGGCACGCTGCTGGGCCGGGGCCTGACCTATACGCAGGCCGTGCAGGAGATGGCCGGGGAGACGCTGGAAGGCGCGTACGTCGTGCGGCAACTGGCCGCGGCCATTCCCGTGTGGGAAGCGCGCGGGCGGCTGGGGCTACAAGAGTTGCCCTTGCTGCGCCTGCTCTGTGAGGTGATCACAAAAGACGCGCCGGTTGAAATTCCCTTCGACCGCTTCTTCGGCGGGCAAGGCTTCATTGATTGAAGTCTCTACCCCTTCGTAGTGGGGGGGGTATGCCCGGGTGATGGGGGCACCGCGGGAAACCGCCACCACACAGGGGGGCGGCCGGGGTTGGGGTGTTGGGGGGGTGAACAGGTTTTGGGGGGGTCAAGC
>JBBQRS010000120.1:0-13813 GCA_038214535.1 Anaerolineae bacterium | reverse complement strand
CCCCCCTGCCGCATGTCAGCTATTTTTGCCCCGCGGTCCTACCTGGCTTTTTACTACAGCAGGCCCCCCCCCCCGCCACTACAAAGAGGGGAGACGCTCAAGTTTCGGATTAGATACTTAACTTGTCCCGGCGACGAGAACGGCGAAATAAGTCACCAGCGGCACGACGAAAAGCAGGCTGTCCAGGCGGTCGAGCATGCCTCCGTGGCCGGGGATGATCTGGCCGGTATCTTTCGCGCCGGCGCTGCGCTTGAAGAGCGAGACCGCGAGATCACCGGCGGGCGCAAAGATCGCCGCCAGCACGCCCAGCAGCAACCCCTGCCAGATCGTCAGATTCACCAGATAATAGCCCGCGACCAGAGCGACAATGACCCCGGCGATGCTGCCGCCGATCAGCCCTTCCCAGGTCTTCTTGGGGCTGAGGCGCGGCCACCAGGTGTGCCGGCCAAAAAAGCGGCCTGAGAAAAAGGCCGCGACGTCAATCGTCCAGGTAACGCCAAACGCGAGGATAATCCATTGCAGCCCGTCGGGGCGTTGGCGCAGGGTCACAAAATGGCTCAGCATGAAGCCCAGATAGAGCGCGCCGGCGACGGTCACACCCCAATCGGCGATGGAATGTTCGCTGCGCAGGAATAAGGCCCAGATCAGCGAGAACATGATCAGCGCCGCCAGGAGAGGCCGCAACAGGTCCATCGAGATCAGGCCCGTGGTCTGAAGATACGCTTCGAGGATCGCCCCGATGATGAAGAAATAGCCCAGCGCGTAGTCCACCTTGAAGTTGGTGCGCTGCAACAGGCCGCTCATTTCGAGCCACGCGACGATGCCGACCAGGAGGATGCCGAAGAGCCAGGGACGGCCGCCGAGGTAGGCGAAGAGGGCGACCACCGGAAGGAGTATGACGACGGTCAGGAAACGAGTCCGGATCAAAGGAGTCTCCCCCGGTTTGATGACTCAAAAATGAGAAAGAGGTTCGGTTCCTATCGGTGTTGAGGTTCGTCCGCCGCAGGTATCTTGCCGAAACGCCGGTCGCGATGGCTATATACTTCAAGCGCCGCGGCCAGGTCGTCCTCGCTGAAATCGGGCCAGTAGGTCGGCGTGGCGTAATACTCGGCGTAAGCAGCCTGCCAGATGAGGAAATTACTCAACCGCCACTCGCCGCCCGTGCGGATGATCAGGTCAGGATCCGGCAGGCCGCCGGTATAAAGATATTGCGAAATCAAGTCTTCAGTCACCGCATCGGCCGGGTGGCCGTCGCGGATGATGTGGCGCACCGCGTCCACGATCTCGGCGCGCCCGCCATAGTTCAGGGCGACGTTCAGCGTGATCGTCTGGTTGTTGCAGGTCAGCAGCAGCACGCTTTGAATCTGCTGCTGCAACTTGGGGTTGATGCCTTCCAACCGCCCGCTGTGCAGGATACGCACGTCATTCGCGTGCAGGTCTTTCACCTCGCGCTGGATAAACTGACCGAGCAGGTTCATCAAACCCTGGACTTCATCCGGTGGGCGCGACCAGTTCTCCGTGGAGAACGCATAGATGGTCAGGACCTGGATGCCCAGTTCTTTCGCCCCGCGCAAAATGCGCCGGATGTTCTCAGTTCCGGCGCGGTGCCCGGCTAACCGGGGCAGGCCGCGCGCCTGGGCCCAACGCCCGTTCCCGTCCATGATGATACCGACATGGTACGGAACGCGCGTGACGCCAGGGTAGCGCTCTTGCATCGTTGCGTGAGCATCCATGGACCGGGTCAAACTTCCATGATCTCGGCTTCTTTGGCCTTGCCGATCTCGTCAATCTGCTTGATGCAGTCGTCAGTCAGCTTCTGCACATCTTTCTGTCCGTCGCGGAGATCGTCTTCGCTGATCTCCTTGTCTTTTTCCATCTTAGTCAACGTATCGTTTGCATCACGGCGAATGTTGCGTGCAGCGACGCGCGCCTCTTCCACCCGCCGGCTCACCTGTTTGCTGAGATCCTTCCGGCGGTCTTCCGTCAGGTGCGGGATCATCAGGCGAATCACCTGGCCGTCGTTCGATGGCGTCAGGCCCAGGTCCGACTTCTGAATGGCCTTCTCGATCGCATTCATGATGCCCTTATCATAAGGACGAATCATCAGCACCCGCGGTTCCGGCGCGGAGACCCCGGCGAGTTGATTCAGCGGCGTCGGTGCGCCGTAATACTCCACCTGGAGTTTCTCGAGCAGCGCCGGCGACGCGCGCCCCGTGCGGATCGCCCTCAGGTCGCCCTGTAGCGCCTCGACGGCCTTATCCATCCGTCCATTGGCTTCATGCAAAACATCTTTAACCATGCTGCTCCCTCCCTAAAATCAGGGACCTACCAACGTGCCCACCGGCTCGCCCTTGACGGCCTTCTCGAGGCTGCCGGGCTGCCACAGATCGAGCACAATGATCGGCAGGTCGTTGTCCATACACAGCGTCAGTGCAGTGCTGTCCATCACCCCTACCCGCATGTTCAGCGCATCAATATAGCTCAAGCGGTCGAAATGCCTGGCATCCGGGTTCTTTTTCGGATCGGAGTCATAAATGCCATCCACCTTCGTGGCCTTGATGACGACCTCTGCGTGAATTTCCATTGCGCGGAGCGCCGCCGCCGTGTCGGTGGTGAAGTAGGGGTTGCCCGTGCCCGCGGCCAGCAGGATCACGTAACCCTTTTCCAGGTGGCGCATGGCGCGACCGCGGATGTAAGGCTCGGCGACGCTGCGCATTTCAATCGCCGTCATCACCCGAGCTTCCATGCCGCGCCGCCGAATCGCGTCGGCCAACGCCAGCGCGTTCATCACGGTCGCCAGCATCCCCATGTGGTCGGCGGTGGTCTGCTCCATACCATGTTGCAGGCCATCTACGCCGCGCCAGATATTGCCGGCTCCGATCACGACGGCGACTTCGATGCCCATCTCACGGAGCCGGCTGATTTCTTCCGCCAGGCCGTCCGCGCGGTCGGGGTCAATCCCGAAACCACCTTCGCCGGCGAGTGCTTCGCCGCCCAACTTGAGGAGAACCCGGTTGTAATGGACGGCGCTCATAACTTAACCCCCGACTTCGAGACGAGAGAAGCGGCGGACGATGATATTCTCACCCATCTGGGCGATGTATTCGGTGACCAGGTCTTTGACCTTGACCGAATCATCCTTGATGAAGGGCTGTTCGAGCAGGCAGTTCTCTTCGTAGAACTTCGCCAGCTTGCCTTCCACGATCTTCTCGACCACCTCGGCCGGCTTGCCGGCGTCTACACCGTCGAGGGCGTGCTGTCGTTGCTCGGCCACGACCTCTTCCGGAACATCCTGGATGCCGACCCAGCTCGGGCGCGTCGCCACGACCTGCATGGATAGATCGCGCGCCAGGCCCTGGAATTGCTCCGTGCGGGCGACGAAATCACTCTCGCAGTTGAGCTCAACCATCGCAGCGACCTTGCTGCCCATGTGAATGTAAGAGCCGATCATCCCTTCGAGCGCCGCCCGGTCGGCCTTCTTAGCCGCCGTCGCCAGCGCCTTTTCCCGCAGAAACTCTGCGGCCTTCGCCATATCGCCCTCGGCAGTCTCCAGGGCTTTGCGGCAATCCATCACACCTGCGCCGGTTTGTTGGCGCAGGTCTTTAACCATGGATGCACTGATTTCCACGTATGACTCCTTCCCGCCATCGCGGGCGATCTATAATCGTATGCCAGGTCTGCCCGAAAGCTCGTAGTTTAGCCCCTTGTGGGCGCCCGCGACGGGCACAAGGCCCTATACTACGGGAGTTTTCGGATGGATTCTAAGTTTTATAAGAGAGTATCAGCCTGTGGTTGACCGCGCGCGATAGCACGCGGCCAACCACAGCGATTACGTCAGGGTTACGGTCGGCCCGACTGTGTGGGCCAACCGTGAGGCGTTATGACTTGGCATCGTCCTCGTTGTCTTCGTCAAGGCCTTCAGCCAGCCGGGCAAGGATGGACGGCCCCAGATACTCGTCCTGGTCATCCACATCGCCCTCGATCGCCACCCGCGGCTTCTCATCGGCCATCTCTTCGATGACTTCCGGTTCATAAGCCTCAGGCCGCGACGCGGCCCGGTCAGCCTCGTCCACCGTCCGCAGCTCCAGCCCTTCGATTACCGCATCGGCCATCTTGCCCGTCATCAACTTGATCGCGCGAATCGCGTCGTCGTTGGAGGCGATGGGATAATCAATCCGGTCGGGGTCGCAGTTGGTGTCAACCATGGCGACCACGGGGATTTGCAGCTTGTTCGCTTCTTCGACGGCCAACTCTTCGCGCTGGATATCCACTACGAAGATGATATCGGGCACGTGGCCCATGTTGCGCAGCCCGCCGATGCGGATGTGCAACCGTTCCAGATCGCGCCGCAGCAAGAGGGCTTCCTTCTTGGGCAGCCGATCCAGCTCGCCGCGTGCGTCGCGCCGTTCGAGTTCGATCATGTAATCCACCCGCTGACGGATCGTGCGGAAGTTGGTCAGGGTGCCGCCCAGCCAGCGATGATTGACATAAGGCATACCGCAGCGCTCAGCTTCCGTGCGGATGGTCTCCTGCGCCTGCTTCTTCGTGCCCACGAACAGCATAATGCCACCCGCGCGCGCCGTGTCACGGGCGATCGCATAGGCGGTATTGACCTGGCGCATGGTCTGTTGCAGGTCAATGATGTGGATGCCATTGCGCTCCGTGAAGATGAATTGACGCATCTTCGGGTGCCAGCGGCGCGTGCGGTGGCCGAAATGCACACCGGCTTCGAGTAACGACTTCATTGAGACGACTGTCACGTGATAGTTCTCCTTTTCCGTTTTTCTTCCGCGCTGCCCTCGTCCTGCGGCCTTTGGGGCCGCATGGACCGCCGGAACCCCTGTGCGGGGCACGGCCGGCGGATAGGCAGGCGTGTAGATTTGGCGCTTTGCGCCGAAAGCTTATTATACTAGACCACGCCGAAGCGGGCAAGTTGTGAGGCCAGAGTGGTATGTGCTATACTGCGGCTCGCAGTATGCGAGCCGCAGTATGCGTGCCGCAGTATGCTTCATTCGGCTCAGGAGGGAAGATGATCCCGCAGGATTTACTGGAAATACTTCGTTGTCCCCATTGCGTCACCGGTGACACCCGCCGGCCCGGCGACGACCCCGGACAACTGGACCTCGTGAAGGATACCTGGTTGGTGTGTCGTGAGCCTGATTGCAACCGCAAATATCCGATTGTGGACGACATCCCCGTGATGCTGATCGAGGCCGCGGGGCGCTGGATCAGCACCCCTGCAGCCCAACTGCCCACACCGCCCCCGGCAGATGCCGCGCCAGGCTCGGCATCTCCCAATCGTTCTGAGCGTCACCCGGAGGAAACCTATGGCTCCGAAGAGTCTCGGCATGGAGGCGGGGATTCTTCGGGGCGGTAGAATGACCGGCCGTTAGTCCGCCGCAAATTCGCCCGGTGCGTCGTTCTCGACGCGCCGGCGCACATCCAGCCGCTCGATCCCGCGGTGCTTCACAATCCGAAACATATCAAAATCACGCGCGACCATCGTGTTCGGGAACACCGCGCACGCCTCATCCAGGATTTCGCGCGCCGCATAACGCCGCGAGATGTGGTGCAACACCAGCGCGCCGACGCCCGCCTCGCGCGCCAGCCACGCGGCCTGCCGCGCTGTCAGGTGGCCGAAATCCGCGGCGGTATCGTGTTCCGCTTCGGTGTACGTCGCCTCGATCGCCAGCAAGTCGGCCCCGGCCGCGTCCGCCACCAGGTTATCCACTCGCCCCGCATCCCCGACGAACACCACGCGCGCCCCGGCGTTCAACGGCCCCAGCACCTCATCCGGCATGACCACGCGCCCATCGGGCAGCGTCGCGGGAATCCCGCGCACCAGATCGCGGCGCACCGGGCCAACCGGCACACCCAGCGCCTCGGCCCGCTCGGGCAGGAAGGCCCGGCGTGACTTCTCCTCGAAACTGAACCCGAACGCCTCGGTGCGGCGATGCTCGACGGGAAACGCGCGCACCTCGAACTGCTCATCTTCCATCAACAGGCCCGGCGACATGGGGTGATACTGCACGTGCAGGTGCGCCTCGCCCGGGCCGAAGGCCACGCGCATCAGGTCGCGCACGCGTTGCAAGGCCCACGTCCCGCCGTGAATTTGCATATCGCCGATGGCTTCCCAGCGCGCGTACGTCGAAGCCAGCCCGCCCAACCCCAGGATGTGATCCAAATGGCCGTGCGTCAACAGCACGCGGTCCAGCCGCTTGAAACCCAGCCCGCTGCGCAAAATTTGTCGCTGCGTGCCCTCGCCGCAATCAATCAGGAAACGATACTCACGGTGCATCAGCACCGCAGCGGATAGCCCGCGTTGAATGGAGGGCACAGAGGCCGCCGTCCCCAGAAATACCAGCTCAAACATGAAAACTCTCTTTACCGGCCCCGAAGCTGTTTCAGGCCGCTGCCGAACCACATGGCCCCGAACAGGAACGCCGCGCCCCCGATGATCAGCGATAACGTCTCCGACCCGCTGCGGAAGAACAGCGCCCCCAACACGGCCCCCGCCGCCATGATGAACGTCCCGATCATGAGGGCCGCTGCGCCCTCACGCAGGAAGATCGCCCGCAAGCGCGGCATCCGAAGCGCCACGGCCAGCGCCGCCACCGCAAATATTCCGATCTGCCCGATCAGCCCACCCCACGCGCCCAGCGTCAGGCCGCGCTCGACGCCGAGATAGAAGGGCGTCGCCCCGACGAGCAGGCCCCACACCACCGGCAACCACCGGCGAGCCTGGACACCGGCCCCGAAGGCCGCCCCACCCCACAGATTGAAGAAACCGATGAAGGCGAACACCAGGGCGGCGTCGAAGAGGTCGTTCATCGTCTACGCGTTCGCAGCGCGCAACGCCGCGCTCATTTACCCAACCATTGCTGGATAAGCGGCGTGAGCGCACCGATGGCCCCGGCCCCGCCAAATGCCACCAGGGTCGCCTTGATCACGTTGCCCGCCCACGCCGCGGCCAGAAACTGCCAGAGCGGGATCCGCAACGCGCCCGCCGTCACGCCAACGACATCGAAGAACGGATTGGGGATCATACCCAGAGCGAACACCATCCATGCGCCCCAGCGATGCATCAGCGACACGATACGTCCGGTGAAGAACTGATCTGAGAGGATGGCGCTGCCGCCGTAACCGGCCAGATAGCCGGTCACCTCGCCCAGCGCCGCGCCGGTGCCAAACGCCAGCCCCACCAGCCACGGCGTCAGGCTGCTGCCGGCGGCAAAGGCGAGGGCCAGCCCCGGCATGGGCAAGATGACCGTGGCGCTGCCCAACGCCCCCACCAGGAAAAGCCCTACATAGCCCAGCCCCGCGAACTGCGCCAGGTGGCCACGCAAGAGCACAAACGAGAGGGTGGTCGTCGCGACCATGATGAGCACGGCGATCCGTAATAACTGCCCCGCGCGTGCAGGGGGAGCGGGAACATCAGTTGCCGGCGCGGAGTCATACCGCGCCACATCGGCAGCCGGGGTGTCCTGCGCGTCCAGATCGTCCTGCACAGGCGGGTCGAACTCCATCGTATTACGCGACCGAGATCTTCACCGAGTTGATGACATCGCCTTGCTGAATGGCGTCTACCACATCCTGCCCTTTGACGACCTTGCCGAACACCGTGTGTTTGCCGTCGAGCCAGGGGGTCGCGACGTGCGTGATGAAGAACTGGCTCCCGTTGGTGCTGGGGCCGGCGTTTGCCATCGAAAGCACACCGGGGCCGGTATGCTTGAGGGTTGTGTCGAACTCGTCTTTGAAGGTGTAGCCGGGGCCGCCGCGGCCGGTGCCGTCGGGGTCGCCGCCCTGAATCATGAAGTCGGGGATCACACGATGGAACGTCACGCCATCGTAGAAGCCGTCTTGCGCCAGGTTGACGAAGTTATTGACCGTGCGCGGGGTCTTCGCCGCGTAGAGATCGAGGACAATCGGCCCGCGCGTGGTATCCATCGTCGCGGTGTATTTCTTTGTAAGATCAATGTTAAGATCAAACGGTTTGCTGTATTTAGCCATGATTTTCTCCAGTGTATGGCAAGATCAATCCACCGGGGGCGCGTGTGCGCGCGCCCGGTGGATAAAAAACGCTTACTTCTCGGTAACGATAATGCTCTCGACCGCGTCGTCGGTCGCAAGCTGCGAAACAATCTCCATCCCGGAGATGATCCGGCCGAGGATGTTCAACGGCGTGCCCTCGGAAGGCAGTTCCACCATCGAGATGAAGAACTGGCTGCCGCTCGCCATCAGGTCGCCGCTCTTCTGATCGGGGATCGGATACATCGCCACGGTGCCGGTGACGATCTGGCTGGCGGCCGCGTCGGCTTCCAGCGGCAAGAGATAACCCACGTCGCTGGCAGGGTTCGCACCCGGCGAGCCGAACAGGGCATAGGTCTCGGGCTCGACGTAAGAAACCGGCATCCCGTCATAGAAACCCAGGTCGGCCAGCAACTTTAGGTTGTTAGCGGTCGTCGCCGCATCTTTCGCGTTCAGTTCCATGACGATGTCGCCCTTCGAGGTCTTGATGGTCGCCTCGTAGGTCTTGGCCGTATCCAGGGTCACGGACGCCGGCGGCATGTTGAAGAAGCGCTCGCGCGCCTCGACGGCCAGCGCCGCCAGCGGGCGGCCAGCTTCGCTTACGGGGGCCTTCGGTTCCGGCGTGGGGGTGGGGGTCGGCAACTGCGAGGTTCCGCCTTCCACAATGTCAATCCGCTGAATCTTGTCGCCCACCGCGATCTGATCCGCCACGTCTATCCCTTCGATCACGTAGCCGAACACGCTATATGCGCCATCGAGGAACGGGGTCTCGGTCAGCGTGATGTAGAACTGGCTGCCGCTAGAGCGCCGCTCGGGATTGACCTCATCGCCGGTGCGGGCCCACGCCAGCGCGCCGCGCGGGTGCATGTGCGTGAACTCGCCCGGAATCGTGAAGCCGGGGCCGCCGCTGCCGTCGCCCTGCGGGTCGCCGCCCTGGATCACGAAGCCCGGCTCGACGCGGTGAAACGTCAGCCCGTCGTAGAACCCGTTCAGCGCCAGGGTGACGAAGTTGTTCAGGCTTTCCACGGTGTCGGGATACAACTCGGCCACAATGTTGCCCTTATCGGTCACAATCGTCGCCGTGTAAACGGTGTCCGGCTTGACGAAGGTCGCCGCCGAGCTGGAGAACGCGTCCGCACGCTCAGCGGGCGTCAGGTCGGCCAGCGGGCGACTACCGTCAGCCGGCGGCGTCGGCACAGGCTCCGTATTCGCAGGGGCCTCGAGCATCGCGGCGCCGGCGACAGCAGTCGGTGCTTCGGCCGCGACCTCAGTCGGCGCGACGGCAGCTTCGGTCGGCGCAGCCGCCGGGGCAAGCGGCGCGATGGGGGCGCAAGCCGCCAACCCCAGCGCGATGACCAGCAAGAACACAAGGGAAATGTTACGGTGCATCAAAAACTCCTTCGAAATTTCGCGGTAGACCCGACAGAACGCGCGGGCCAATCTTCTTATTGTAGCGCTTAACGGCATAGACGATACGTAAGTCGCCTCACAATGGCTCCTTCTCCAATCGCCACAGCCCGAACAACGCGAGCAGAAAGACCGCCCCGCCGACGATGTAGCCTTCCACGATGCTCGCCTGGGTGACGAAGGTCGCCAGCGTGCCGCCGATGAACCCCAGCAGATAGCAGATCAACACGGCCTCGCGTGTGCTGCCCAGCTTGCGCGCCAGCCGGTGGCTCAGGTGATCCTTGCCCGGCGTCGTCAGCGGGTTCAGACCACGGCGCAGCCGCGAGATGACGACCAGCGTCGTATCGAAGATCGGCACGGCCAACACCAGCGGCGGCACCATCCACGTCACGAAGCCTGAATTATCGGGGAAACGCAGCTTGATCGCCGTCGCCGCCAGCGTGAAGCCCAGGAAGAGCGCGCCGGTGTCGCCCATGAAAATGCTGGCAATGTTGAAGTTGTAGCGTAGGAAGCCCAGGCACGCGCCCACCAGCGCCGCCGCCAGCGCCCCCACCAGGTATTGGTCGCTCATCGCCGCGAACAGCAGGAAGAACGTAGCCGCAATCGCCGCGATGCCGCCCGTCAATCCATTCATGTTGTCCAGCAGGTTGACGGCATTGGTAATGCCCACCACCCAGAACAACGTCACGGCGATGTTGAGCGGCTCCCACGGGAACGTGCCGACGCGCACCCCGGCCAGCACCAGCAGGCTCGCCGCCAGAAACTGACCGCCGAGCTTGACGTAGGCATTGAGGCCGCGCTTGTCATCCCACAGCCCCATGAACGATACCAGCGTCGCCCCGAGGAAGATGCTGGCGACCTGGTTGACATAAAAGCGATCACCGCCAATAAGCAGCGCCACGATGAATGCCAGATAAATCGCCACGCCCCCCAGCAGCGGCGTCGGCGTCACATGCTGCTTGCGCGCGTTGGGCTGGTCCAGGAAATTGTAATGCTCCGCGGTCCGCCGCATAAGCGGCGTCACACCAATCGCCAGGATCAACGCGCTGACGAAGATGAATAGATAGGCCGTCATCCGCCGCTCTCCCCCTGTTTCAAATCAGAAATCAGCGACTCGATGGCGGGCCCCTGCGCATCGTTGGCATAGCGCAACGCTTCCTGCGCGGCGAGAAGCGCCTGATCGGTCTGCCCGGCATCGCGATACACCAGCGCCACGTTGCGGTGCGTCAGGTGCAACTGAGAACGCAATGCGGCGATCTGCGCCGTGAGGACATCTTTGCGCTCGCGCGCGGCCATCGGCAGCGCGGCGTAGCCGCCCGCCGCGCCGGCTTCGGCGTCGAGCCGGGCCAGCTCCGCCTCCGCCGCCGCCAGGTCGGTCGCGTCCGCCGCGATGATGCGCTCGAACACCGCAACCGCCTCATCCGTGCGGCCCAACTGCGCGCTCAGCACGCCGATGGCGCTCTGGATGTTCAGGTCGTCCGGCGCGATCTCGGCGGCTTTTTGATATGCCGCAAGCGCCCCCACCGCATCACCCATTGCGGCCAGCGCGTCGCCGCGCAGCAGGTAGCTCTGCCCGAAGCGCGGGTCTAACTCCAGCGAACGCGCGAGCGTCGCCAGCGCCGCGGCGTTGTCGCCACGGATGTACTGCACGGTCGCCAGTTCGTTGTGAAGCTGCGCGTTCTGCGAACTGAGCGCCACCGCCTCCTCGTAGTACGTTTGCGCCTGCCTGAGCTTATCCAGGTCAACCTGATCCGGTTGGTTCTGCACCAGTTCGCGCAGCGTGTCGTTGCCCGGCGATTGCCCCGGCGCGACCGCACCCTCGAAGGCCCACGCCCGATAGAGACGCGCCAGGTTGGCGCTATGATCGGTGTTGAGCGGGTTCGAGGTGCGCGCCGCCGTCAACGCGGCATGGGTCGCACGGTACATATCCTCGCGCGAAAGGCTGCGGATGCCCTGATCCACCACCGCAAGCAACCGATCCACCGATAGTCCCGTCACATCGGTCGGCGCCTGCGCTTCGCCGCCTGCCGGCAGCATACTGGCGAATTGAAGCAGCGCCCGCCCCAGGAAGAGGTCGTAGAAATCCTCGTGCGGTTGTAGCGAAGCCGCCTCGCGATAGAGCACGATCGCCCCCTCCCACGACCCTGCCTGTTCGTAGGCCAGCCCCTGCTTGTAGAAGGTGTCGGCCTGGACGGGCCGGATGTTGACGCGGTAGATCAGCAGCAACGCCAGCCCACCCAACACGACCCCACCCACCAGCGGGATCACCGGCAAGCCTGCCGTCCAGCGCGCCGGGCGCGGGCGCGGGTCGGCCAGCCACAGCGCGCCCGCCAACGCAAGCATCAACAAGAACAACACGAAGTCGAAGAACACGACGTGCGCCGCCACGCGCCGGATCACGTCAATCCCTTCCAGCCCCGTCGCGCCCATGCGCGTCGCCTGAATCAAGCCATAGACGAAAAACACGCCGACCGTTGCGGCGAGGTACACCCCGATGGTCCGCCCCCAACGTCGCCCCACAGACGTGCGCGGCGCGTCCGGCGCGCTCTCGGTCAACGCCAGCACGCCGCCCACCAGCCAGGCGACGACCACCATCAGCAGGATGAACGGCGAGCGGATCACCTCGAACGTCGCCCGGTCAATGCGCGTGGTGAAGGAGTCCCACAGGATCGCGAAGGCCCCCTGGCTATTCACCTGATTCACGAGGAAATTCCACGTCAGCGTCAGGGTGACGATGCTCATGATCACCGCGAAGGGCAGGAAGGCTCGGAACGCATCATATGGCGGCGCCTTGCCCTGCGGCGAGACCTGCGCGCCCGGCTGCTTTGCGGCCAGCGCGGCCCGCTCGGCGCGTTCGGCTTTCTTCCCGCGCTTCCCGCCGGAGGCGTTCGCCTTTGCGGTCGCCGCCGGTTGCGCCGCGGCCGCGACGGTTGCGGTCGTCGCTACTTCCGGCGTCGCCTCACCGATCCAACCCATCCCGGCCACGACCAACACGGCGGCCAGCACCCAGAACATCGCCATCGTCGCGGCGATAGCAATGCCGAGGTTGGACTCCACGAAGAAGCCGACGATGGCCGCCAGCGCCGCGAGAATCACAAGGGCGCGCGGCCCGCGTGAGAGCCCGCCCACCCGTAGGTTCACAGCCGCGTCCGTTGCGACCAGCGCCGCGTCCCCACGGCTCAGGAGGATATCCAGCGTAATGTACAAGAGTAACCCGGCGATCAGACCGGCGGGCAATCCCACTCCGGCCAGCCGCAGGCTTCCATCCGCCACTCGCGGGATAATCACTCCCAGCAGCGCGCCCCCACCCAGCAGCGCAAAGAAGAGGTTGCGGCGTCCCCGCGTCTGCATCAACCCCAACCAGCGCAAGGCGTAGTAGAAAATGCTGACAAAGAGGTAAAGCTGCGCGGCGAAGCCCAGAAAGCCCGTGCGCGCCAGCGAGTCGAACGTCTCGTTGTGCGAGCGGTCGGGCGAGGCGTTGCGATACTCGTAATACGCTAACTCCGGCGGGTAGAACCGGTTGAAGGCGACCCACATGGACTCCGGCCCATAGCCCACCAGCGGGCGGATCACGTTCAGCGCGTCGGCGCGGCCTTCGGGCGAGACAAGCGGTGCGTGTGGCTTGAGCATCATATCGGCCACGCCTTCCCAGATCAGGACGCGCACGGCATTGGTGCCCTGACCCGTCTCCAGCATGGTGGCGATGCGCCCCACGTAGGGCCGGCCGCGCAGCCCCGCCAGCGGCCCCTGCGGCAGATTGGCGACGATCACGAAGATCACCGCGAGGCTCGTCAACCCGATCAGGCCCAAGAGGAGCGGGCGCGCGCCGCCGCGCAGCAGGCCGGGTGCGCCTTCATGCGCGGCAGCCCACCGCCCCGCCAACCAGAGGCCCAACAGCGTAAAGACGTACAGCCCCGCCGCCAGCCCCAACCACGGGCCGCGGCTCTGCGTGAAGAGGATGGCCACCGCCTGCATGATGAGCACAAATAAATAGGTTGCGACGCGCAAAAAACGCCCCACGCCGCCTTCCTCACCGGTCAGCAGCTCCGCCGTGCTCGCGATCAGCCGCTCCAGCGTGACGAAGAAAGCCATGATGAGGTAGGCGGCCAGGAAGATCGCGTTGCCCAGGTTGGCCGCGGCGCGCGCCTGCGTATCGCCCCCCCAGGGCAGCGTATCCAGCCCGTAATGTTGGATGACGGCGTACAACGCGATGGGCAGGCTGGTGACGATCACCGCATACGAAAGCCGCCGCAACTGGGTGCGCGTGCGGAGATGCGTCAAGACCATGAAGAAGAGGGCTACATAGCACAGGAAGGTGTAAAGCCCCTGGCCGCGCACGTAGGAGCCGAACAGGCTGATGCGCGGGACGATGGAGAGG
>JBBQRS010000119.1:0-14666 GCA_038214535.1 Anaerolineae bacterium | reverse complement strand
AGCTCGTCGTTGCTGAGGCCGGGCGCGAGGACGACTTCGACGCCGTTGTGATCCACGATGGAGGGCAGGCTGAGGCAGATGTCGCGGACGCCGAACTGCCCGTCGAGCAGCGTGGAAACTGTGAGGACGGTGTTCTGGTCGCCCAGGATGGACTCGATGATGTGGCGGATGCCCAGCCCGATGGCGTAGTAGGTCGCGCCCTTGCGCTCGATGATCTCATAAGCGGCGTGGCGCACCTGTCCGGCGATCTGCTCTTGCATCTCCTCGTCGCAGGCCGTCCCGCGCTGGGCGCAGAACTCGCTGAGCGGCATCCCGGCGACGCTGGCGCGGCTCCACACTACCACTTCGCTATCCCCATGTTCGCCGATCACGTATGCGTGGACGCTGCGCGGGTCCACCTCGAGCTGCTGCCCGATCAGCGCGCGCAGGCGGCCCGTGTCCAGCACCGTGCCGGAACCGATCACGCGGCCGGGCGGGAAGCCGGAGACTTTCAGCGCGGCGTAGGTCAGCACGTCCACCGGGTTGGCGACGATCAGCAGGATGGCGTTCGGCGCGGCCGCGGCCACCTGGGGCACGATGCCCTTGATGATCTCGGTGTTGCGGCGCACCAATTCGAGGCGCGTCTCGCCGGGCTTCTGCGCCGCGCCCGCGGTGATGACCACCACCGTCGAGTCGGCGCAATCCTCATACGTCCCGCTGCGCACGGTGACGGGTCGGACGAAGGGCGCGCCGTGCGCCAGGTCCATCGCTTCACCCTCGACGCGGTACTCATTCACGTCCACGAGGACGATCTCGGACGCGAGGCCGCTGTTCATGATGGCGTAGGCGGCGGTAGCGCCCACGGCTCCGGCCCCCCCGATGATGCTGATCTTGGTCGGCGTGCGATTTTCGGCCATAGTTATACTCCGTGAAAATCCCTTTGTAGTGGCGGCTTCAGCCGCTTCGCGTCAACTGAACGGCTGAAGCCGTCACTACAAAGGGAGGACTATACGATGGATTCCGGCCCTTCGACCCAGACGGCCCCGTCCATCCCGACTTCCTTCTTCCAGATCGGCGCGTCCTGCTTGATCCGGTCAATCACGTAGCGGCAGGCGTCAAACGTGTCGCGCCGGTGCGACGCGGCCACGGCGACCGCCACCGCGATATCCCCAACTTCCAGCCGGCCCACCCGATGGACGACGCTCACGGCGGTGATCTCGGGCCAGCGCGCCTGCGCCTCGGCGGCGATGCCCGCCAGCGCCGGTTCCGCCATCTCCGCGTATGCTTCGTATTCTAAATAATCGGTGGTCATTTCGCCGGTAACGCCGCGCACAGTTCCCGCAAAGAGAGTAATTCCACCGCGGTCGGGAGCCGCCACCCGACGTGCAACCTCATCCAGCGAGATGGGTTGCGCCGTGACCTCGAAGTTGTTGCCCGCGCCGCCGCTGACCGGCGGGATGAGGGCCACTTCGTCGCCCTCTTTGAGGATCGTGCTGTGCTCGCAATATTGACGGTTGACGGCCACGCTGAAATGCTTGTTCGGCAGGTCGGCGGAGGGGTAGGCGATAGCTAACTGCGCGAGCAGGGCATCAATGTCGGAACTATCCGCCGCGGTGAACTCGAAAGCGCCTGTTCCCAGCGCATCACGCAGGCCCGCGAAGGCGCGTATTTTGATTTTGGTCATGCGTTCCCTCCCGTTTCACCGTCTGGCGTCCACACGCCGCTCTTGCCGCCGCGCTTCTCCAGCAGGCGGATGTCGCCGATCACCATGCCGCGTTCCACGGCTTTCGCCATGTCGTAGATCGTCAACGCTGCGATGCTGACGGCCGTCAATGCTTCCATCTCGACGCCCGTCTGTCCCTTGCAGCGGACGGTCGCGCGGATTTCCACCGCGCTCGCGTCTTCGTCGAACGCGAAATCGAGCGTCACGCCAGAGAGGAGCAGCGGATGGCAGAGGGGGATCAGTTCGGAGGTGCGCTTGGCGGCCATGATGCCGGCGATGCGCGCCGCGCCCAGCACGTCGCCCTTGGGCAGATTGCCCCGGCGCAGCGCGTCGAGCGTCTCGGGGCGCATCCGCACGCGCCCGGCCGCGATAGCGATGCGCTCTGTCTCGGCCTTCGCGCCCACATCCACCATGCGCGCCTGGCCGTCGGCATCCAGATGGGTCAGTTCGGTCATGAGTTATTCCCTATGATACAGAAACCCGGTTTCTACGGCGAAGCCGGAAACCGGGTTTTCTTTTGAGTCGAACAACACGCCGGTTCGTCAGGCCGATTTTTCTGCCGTCTCCGCTTCGCCCCAGGCGACCGCGCGGCCGCCGTGCATCAACAGCAACGGGGGCGTCCCCAGCGTGATGCACTCGGCGTTGACGACGCACTTGACGATTTCGGGGCGGGAGGGGATCTCGTACATCACTTCAAGCAGCACGCGCTCAATGATGGTGCGCAGACCGCGCGCGCCGGTCTTCAGCTTCAGGGCGTCGCGCGCCGCGGCGCGCAGCGCCTCCGGCGTGAAGAGCAGTTCAACGCCGTCCAGTTCAAACAGGCGCTTGAACTGCTTGACGATGGCGTTCTTGGGTTCCGTCAGCACGGCGACCAGCGCGTCCTCGTCCAACGGATCCACGCTGACGGTCATCGGCAGGCGGCCCACGAACTCAGGGATCATGCCGTATTGCAACAAGTCGTCGCTGATCACCTGCTGGAGCAGGTGGGAGGTTTGCGCCTCTTTGTTTGTGATGATCTCGCCGGGCCTCTGGAAACCGACCCGGCCTTTCGCGCCCACCCGCTGGCCCACCACGTCCTCCAGCCCGGAGAACGCGCCGCCGCAGATGAAGAGGATGTTACGCGTGTCCAGTCGGACGAATTCCTGGCTGGGGTGTTTGCGCCCGCCTTGCGGCGGCACGTTGGCGATGGTGCCTTCGATGATCTTGAGGAGCGCCTGCTGTACGCCCTCGCCGGAGACATCGCGCGTGATGGACGGGTTGTCGCCGCTCTTGCGGGCGATTTTGTCAATCTCATCCACGTAGACGATGCCGACGGCGGCCCGTTCGACATCCCAATCGGCGGCCTGGAGCAGTTGCACCAGGATGTTCTCGACATCTTCGCCCACGTAACCGGCTTCGGTCAGCCCGGTGGCGTCGGCGATGGTGAACGGCACATCCAGGACGCGCGCCAGCGTGCGCGCCAGCAGCGTCTTACCGCAGCCCGTCGGCCCGATGAGCAGGATGTTGCTCTTCTCCAGCTCGACGTCATCGTGACGCCGCCCGCCGGCGATGCGTTTGTAGTGATTGTACACCGCGACGGAGAGCACTTTCTTGGCCCGCATCTGCCCGATGACGTACTCGTCCAACTGCGCCATGATCTCGCGTGGCGGGATCAATCGCCACAGCGTGCCGGGCAGCGTGGTCGTCAGTTCGATGTTATCCTCTTCCAACACTTCCTGGCAGAGGACGACACACTCGTCGCAGATGTATGCGCTCTCAGGCCCCGCGATCAGCCGGCGCACCTGGCTCTGGTCGCGGTGGCAGAAAGAACATCGTTGCACGTCGAGCTGGTCTTTGCCTGTCACGGCTCTATTTATCCTTTGTGGACCGTCGCCGGGTTCAGCACTTCGTCAATCAGGCCGTATTCCTTGGCCTGTTCGGCATTCATGTAGCGATCTCGCTCGGTGTCTTCCTGGATGCGTGCGATCGGTTGGCCGGTGTGGTGCGCCAGGATGCCGTTCAAGTCCTCGCGGAGGCGCAGGATTTCGCGGGCCTGGATTTCGATTTCCGTGGCCTGGCCCTGCGCGCCGCCCAGAGGTTGGTGCATGTGAATGGTTGCATGGGGCAGCGCATAACGTTTGCCCTTCGTGCCCGCCGTCAACAGCAGGGTGCCGAAGCTGGCCGTCACGCCCACCGCGATGGTGCTGATCGGGGCGCGGACGAGCTGCATGGTGTCGTAAATCGCCATGCCAGAATAGACCTGGCCGCCCGGCGAGTTGATGTAGAGTTGGATATCTTTTTCGGGGTCTTCCCGGTCGAGGAACAGGAGCTGCGCCACGATGACGTTGGCGACCTGGTCGTTGATCGGCGTACCGAGAAAAACGATACGCTCCTTGAGCAGGAGTGAGTAGATGTCGAAGGCGCGTTCGCCGCGGCCCGAGGTCTCGATGACCATCGGGATCAACGATTGCGGGGTGTAGTTCTGATCGCTCATTACAAATCTTCCCTTTGATAAAGCATGGTCCGGGCCGGCCTGACCACGCGCGAATTTATGTAACAACTAAAACTGAAGATCGCCCGGATGACAGTAAGCTTTATGCCGCGTCGGTGGATTCCGAGGCTGCCTCGGCGCTCGCTTCTTCCGCGACGGGCGTTTCCGCCGGCGCTTCAACCGCAGTTTCTTCGGTCTTGACCGCTTCCGGCGCAGCAGGCGCAACCCCGGTGACGATTTCGCGCAGGCGCTCGATCGTCTTGCGGTTCATGACGTCGTGATACAGGAGGTGTAGCCCTTGCTCGGAGCCGAACACTTCTCGCATAGCCTCGGCTTGCTCTTCGTTCTCCGTAGTATCGAGCAGCCTTTGAAGTTCCGCCTGGTTCTCTTCCGTGCTAACTTCGATCTTTTCGGCTTCGGCCAACTTGTTCATGGCAAGCTGCGCCTTGAGCCGATTTTCGGCGGCCGGGCGCACCTGGGCGCGATACTTCTCGATCGAAGTGCCTTGCAGGCGCAAGAAGTCTTCGAGGGAGTAACCCGCGCCGGTGACGCGGCGTTGCAGGTCGAGCAGGATGTCGTTGACCTCGCGCTCGATGGCCACGGGCGGATAACCGAAGGTCGCCTGTTCGACGAGGGCATTGACTGCCACGTCAACCAACTCCGATTCGGCGCGGCGTTCGCCGGCTTCTTTGAGTTCGGCCAACTTCTTCGCGCGGAAATCGGCGATGTCGGTGTACTCGCCCCATTCGGCGACCATCTCGTCGGTGAGTTCCGGCTGGACCTTGGCGCGCACTTCCTTGACGATCGCCTCGAAGGTGGCCGTCTGGCCCTTGTAGCGCGAAGCCGACTCTTCGGGGTAGGTCAGGGTGAACGACTTTTGATCGCCCGCGCTCAGGTCCACGAAAGCCTCATCGAAGCCGGGCAGCCACCCGGATTCTTCTCGCAGGGTGATTTCCCAGTCGGTGTTCTCCATGATCTTGTCTTCGCCGACCGTGCCTACGATATCCACGACCACGCGGTCGCCGATCTCGGCGGGGCGTTCGACGGCCTGCCAGGTCGCGCGCTGATTCAACTGCTGAGCCACGAACGCATCCACGTCGGTCTCAGTGACGGCCGCTTCGGGCGTTTCGACGCGCAAGGTGCGATAGTCTCCGAGTTCCACCGTGGGTGGCAGCGGGACCACCAGCTTGAAGGCCACCGGGTCCATCTCGACGTCTTCCAACTCGGCCTGGGCGTAAGGTTCCAGCTTTTCCTGTTCCAGCGCCTCTTCGAAGACTTCCTGGCCCAGTTCGTCCAGGACTTCACCCAGGACGGCGTCGCGCCCGAACATCCGCAAGACGGTTGCATATGGCGCTTTGCCGGGCCGATACCCCGGAATCCGCGCGCGCTTGGATACGATGCGCGCGGCACGTTGCAAGGCCTGTTCGGTCCGTTCCGGCCCCAACATGATGGTCATATCGAGCTGGTTGTCGTCGCGCCGGATAGTCGTGATGGTAAGCGGTTCAGTCAAGATATCCCCCTTGGTTCAATGAGGAAACGCCCAAAGGCCGCCATGGTACGCGGCTCGTGATGCATTCCCTGCAATTCTCGTAATTATACACGCGCAGCGCAAAAAACACGAATTTGCCCCCCGAATTTACGTTCGTTCGAACCGGCCGGCCAGGTCAGCGGCGCTGAGGTAGAGCATGGTGGGCCGCCCGTGCGGGCACGTGCGCGGCGAACGACAGGCTTCGAGTTGGTATACTAACTCCTGCATTTCAGCCATTGCCAGGGGTTGCCCACCCTTGATCGCTGCGCGTTTGCAGATCATGGTGACGAGCGCAGCCTCGCGTCCGGTGTCCAGCGGGTTGGCTTCCAGCGCCAGGTCGTCGAGAATTTCCGCGATGGCGGCCTGCGGGTCGCCCCGGCTGAGGATGGCGGGGACGCGCCGCACGACGTAGCTGCCGGGGCCGAACGGCTCGATGCCGATGCCCCACTCATTGAGCGCTTCCAGCGACTCGGCAATGATCGGCTCTTGCTGTGGGCTGACCTGCACGACCAGCGGCTCCAGCAGCGCCTGCACGGTCAGGCCATCGCGGGCATGTTGCGCCATGAACTGCTCGTACAGGATGCGTTCGTGGGCGGCGTGCTGATCAATGAGATACATGCCGTCGGGGCCTTCCGCGACGATGTAGGTCGCGCCCATCTGCCCGAGCACCCTTAAAAGAGGGATCAATGGCGGCGCGGCGCTCACCTCCGGTAGGTCCGCGGATTCCACCCCGGCGTCCGGCGCGGTGAGGGGATACTGGCCTTGCGCCGATGGGAAGGCGCTGCGTCCCGCCCCCAGCAACGCCTCGCGGCGGACCGACCATTGCTCCGGCGTGTTCCAGGGCGCGGGTGTCTCTGATGAGGTTTGCACTTGCGGCACGGGCGCGTGGGCGAGCAGGGCTTCGCGCACGGCGCGCTGGACCGCGCCGAAGACGGCGTGCGCGTCGCGGAAGCGCACTTCGGCCTTCGTCGGATGCACATTCACGTCTACCTCGGCGGGGTCTACGTCAATGAAGAGGACGCCGACCGGATAGCGGCCCGTCGGCAGCCAGGTGTGATAGGCCTGAATGACGCTGTATGCGAGGGAGGTATCCTGGAACCAGCGGCGATTGACGAACAGGGTGATGTAGCTGCGGTTGCTGCGGTGCAGTTCTGGGATGCCGACGTAGCCGGAGACGCGAATCGCCGACGCGGGCCGGCCCACGTCTTCCCCCGCGGGGTTGCCGACCGGCAGCATTTGCTTCGCCATCTCCAGGCCGTAGACGCGCATCAGCGCATCGAAGAGCTTGCCGCTGCCTGTGGATTGAAAGAGCAGCCGTCCGTCGCTGACCAGATTGAACCGCCGGTCTGGGTAGGCTAGGGCGTAACGCGTGACGATCTGCTGGATCAGGCCTGCCTCGGTCGTGGGTTGCTTGAGGAACTTGAGCCGCGCCGGCATGGCGGCGAAAAGATTTTCGACCGTTAGCACCGTGCCCGTCGCGCCGCCGTAGGGTTCGTGCGCCGCTTCGCGGCCGTCTACCATGCGCAGAAGCGCGCCGACGTCTTCGCCGTCGCGATGCGTGAGCAGCGTCACCTGGGCGACGGCCGCGATGCTCGCCAACGCTTCACCGCGAAACCCCAGCGTCTGCAGGTGATCGAGGTCCTCCAGCGAGGATATCTTGCTGGTTGCGTGGCGTTGAAAGGCGAGGCCGGCTTCGATAGAAGGAATCCCCATGCCGTCGTCGTGGACGCGAATGAGCGCCCGGCCACCCTCGCGGATTTCCACGCGGATGTCGCGGGCATCCGCGTCAATGCTGTTTTCCAGCAGTTCCTTGACGACCGAAGCCGGACGTTCGATGACTTCGCCCGCGGCGATCTGCGCCGCGACCCTGGGTTCGAGAATGCGGATTGGCATAGGCGGATTCTATCACGCGCGCGGCGGAATGACGAGACGCGCCTTAAAGTGAGCGCTCCCCGGCTAGATCGTCGAGGAGCGCCTACGGTCAGTTTATCGGGTTGGTCTGCCCGGAGCGTCAGTGCTGAACCGGCAGTTCGCCGACCGGCGTAATCTTGCAGGTGGCCCGTTTGAACCCCGGCAAGAGGAACCGCTGCAACGTCTGCCAGTCCTCCGCCTCGACAATGTAGAACAGGATGTGTTCGGCATTGGCGCCATACCGACCGATCAGCTTGACGCCCTCGACGTTTGGATCAAAGAGCGAATTCGATCCCCCTTCGCCCAACGGGCACGTTTCCGGCGTGTGAACCTGCGTAATGTGAAATAGCATCGTAATCGTTCCTTTATTGTGCGGTTTAGTTTTACACTTGCTATCTTTTCGTATCATATTTTTGTTGGATCGTCAAATGGAGTCGGCGCGCTGATCGGTTGAATTGAGGCAATGGCTTGCGCCTTGTTTGCGCGACTGGAACGGCTGAAGTCACCACTACAGAAGAGGCGTTTTCCGCGTGGCGGCTGCGGGCGTTGACAGGACACAACCGCCGCGTTATACTCCATTGGCTTTGTGATCCAGCGCAACGCGCGCTGCAAGCGTCTGCATGCGCGCGTGTTCCACAACATCAGCCGGGATTTTTTATGTCTGACGAAGCGCCCATCAACATTGAGCACCTGGGCCGTATTGCAAAACTCACGATTGACAACCCGCCGGTCAACGCGCTCAGTACGCGCACCCTGGCCGCGTTGGGTGCGGCGCTGGACGCGATCGGGGCCGCCTCTGAGTCGAAGGTCGTCATCATCACCGGCGCAGGTTCGAAGCTCTTCGCGGGCGGCGCGGACATCCGCGAGTTGAACGCCGCGCGTGGCGTAGATGCCGGACGTGAACTTGCCCGCTGCGGGCAGGCTCTTTGCGACCAGATTGCCGGGTTTCGTCTGCCGGTGATCGCGGCGATCAACGGCGGGGCGTACGGCGGTGGGCTGGAACTGGCCCTGGCCTGCCATCTGCGCGTTTGCTCGGATGGGGCGCGCCTGGGCCAGACGGAAATCAACCTGGGAATTATGCCGGGTTGGGGCGGCACGCAACGGCTGCCGCGTCTCATCAGCGCATCGCGGGCGCTGGCGCTGATCCTCACCGGCGACCCGGTGGACGCCACCGAAGCGTATCGCATTGGGTTGGTGGATCAGGTTGCCCCGGCAGAGGAGTTATTGGAAAGGGCGTTGTTGCTGGCCGAACGGGTTGCTTCGCGAAGCGCGCCCGCCACGCAGGCTGCCCTCAGGGCGGTGATGGACGGCATCGAGATGCCGTTGGACGTTGCTTTGCGCCATGAAGCGGAACTTTTTAGCGCGCTCATGGCTTCGGATGACGCGGGTGAAGGATTCCAGGCGTTCTTTGAGAAACGCCCCCCACATTTTATGGATAGATAAATCATGGAAACACGGCTCAATGGGCCTCAGATTGCGGTCTTTTTCGACTTTGAGAACGTCGCCACTTCCTCGGAAGCCAGCTTTGGGACATTCGATGTCACTGCGGTGATAGACTTGCTCCGTTCGCGTGGGCGGCTGCTGGTCAAGCGCGCCTACGCCGATTGGGGCCGCTTCCAGCGCTATCGCCGGCCCATGCTGGAGAACGGCATTGACCTGTTTCAGCTTTACTCCGTCGGGATGCAGCAGAAGAACCGCGCCGATGTCCGGCTGGCGATTGATGCCATGGAGATCGTCTTCACGCGGCCCAATATTGATATTTATGCCGTGGTATCCGGCGACAGTGATTTCACCGAGCTGGTTCACAAGTTGCGCGACTATGGTAAGTACACCATCGGCATCGGGTTGCGCTCTGCGACCAGCGACCTGCTGCGCCGGGCGTGCGACGAGTTCATCTTTTATGATACCCTGGTCAGCGAGGAACTGGACGACCTTTCGGATGAATTGCAATTGCCGGAGGCGCGCGTGTTGCTGCACCGGGCGTTGGCGGTGGCCGAGCAAAAGGGTGAGCTGCCCGTTTTTGCCGGGCGCCTGAAGCAGATCATGCTGGGGCTGGATTCCTCTTTCAACGAGGCGAATTATGGGTTTCAGCAATTTCGCGCTTTTCTTGAGGCGCATCCTGATCTGGTCAATATCGAGGAAAACGGGCTGCAGATTTACGTGAACCGGCAGAAGTCTATGGCGTCCGCCGCGCCCGCACCGCCTGTCAGCAAACCGTCCGCGGAGATGGGCCAGCGGTATCGCAGCTTCCTGCGTGAGGCGAATTTACGCGTGGTAGACGCCGGCGCTCGGCGAGCTGTCTTGGCCGACTTTGTGGCGATGGTGAAAGCAGATGGTGAAGCGTTCTCCATCAATACCGGCGCTGATCTGCTTAAAGATCGCTATGACGAGCAGAACGCGCTGACGCTGAAGATCGCCGTGCCCGAGATGATGCGCCTGCTGGTGATGAGCCGGGCGCTCCATTGCGCGGGCGGCGAAATTTCGGGTGATGCGCCGGTGCGGGATGCGCATGACTTGGACGCCGAGGCGTTGGCCCGCGCCTGTGACGCCGTGTACGTCTGGCGCTTGGTCGAAGGCGGCGTGCCGGTGTTTGTCGAGCCGTTGGCGCCCGTGCTCTACGGGATGGATGCCGACGTCGCGGCGACGCGTGCGCTATGCACCGATCTGATCCGCCGCGAGCTGATCGTTGCGTCCGGTGAAAGCTTCACGGTTGCGCCGGCAGAGATCAACCGGTTGCTGCAACGCCCGGAGATGCAGATGACGGCGGCGGCGCTGGCCCGCGTGGCGCTGCCGGCCGGTGAGCCGGTTTCGCCCGTTACGGCGGAAAACCTCTTCCGAGAAGCCTCGGAGTTGCGCCAGAAAGACTTCGCGGGCAGCGCGCATCGTTATCTCCAGGCCGCACGCATCCAGTTGGAAGCGCTGAAGCTGGGGCAACCACGCACCGGATATGACGATCTCAAGTGGTATCTGGCGAGCTATTGCTCGGTCAAGGCGGGACACGCGTTCGTCACAGGCAATTATGCCGAAGCCATCCCGTATTATCTGGCGTTCTTTGGCCTCGCTCGCGAGTCTGACAGCGTATGGCCGCGCATCCAGCGGTTGGTGAACCCGATGTCGAGCTACTTCTTTGCCATTGCCGGCAAAGAACGGGATGAGGTCGTGTTGCCGAATCTTGGGCGCTCGCCGGCCTGCCAGGTCGGGTTACATCTGCATAACCATACCAACCCCCAGGTAAGCGAGGCATGGGAGGACCTGATTAAGAAGTTGGCGTGCGTCAACCTGGGGATCATTCGCCTGACCTGCCACGATCTGATCGGGCTGGTGGGGCCGCTCGTCCGGTCTGAGAACGTGCAGGTTGAACAGATCGAGTGCACCCGCGCGTTTCTTTTGAACCTCATCGCCGAACACGAACGCAGCCAAAGTGATCCTGAGCCTGTGGTTGCCTGAGGCCGCCTGATTGAAAGAGCCCAGGCGGCGCGGCCGGTTTCTGGCGATCCTCGGACTTAGCGTAGCGGCGGCTGTTTTGACGCTGGCCGCGCTGACGGTGTTTCCCCGATGGGATGAGACGCCTGCGTGGACGCCTGTCCCCGTGACCCGCGCGCCGATTAACCCGACGCCATCGCATACGCCTCTACCGACCGACGTCGCAACCCGGCCGGCGGTTAGTGCAACCCTGGGCGCAACCGGAGGGACGAGCAATATCATGATTATTTCCGAAGACGACATTCGTCAGGTGCTGAGCGATCCGCGACGTTACCCTGAAGGGCTGACGGTGGACGGCCTGGATGTGAAGTTCACTGGCGGCAAGATTTATATCACTGCCGACAACGTGAATTACGGGATGTTCCGCCTCACCGATTTATCGCTGGTGGGCCGGCTGGTGGCGGTGGACGGCCAGTTGCAGATCGAGGTCGAGAGTGTGACGCCCATCGGGTTGGCGGGCGCGATGATCCCCCGTCTGGCGAACGAGGCGATGAGCCAACTCGCCGGCAAGATCTATGTGGAAGATGTAAAGGTTGATGAGGGCCAGGTTAGCGTGCAGTTTCGTTAATTCCGTGCTCCAGTTTGCCAGTCATGTGAAATGAACTGAGGACTTGAAACGTGAGTATTGACATAACAAATGAAAAGATCGCGCGGCTGCGGGATTCGTTAGGGGAGATGGGCCGGGTGGCGGTGGCGTTTTCCGGCGGCATAGACAGCACCCTGCTGTTACGGGTGGCGCATGATACGCTTGGGCCGGATGTGGTGGCTCTGACCGCGGTTTCACCCAGTATGCCGGCGGAAGATCGGGAGGAAGCGGCGGCGTTGGCCGCGCTGATCGGTGCGCGGCACGTGACCCTCGAGACGGACGAAGTAGAGGATGAGCGCTACGCGGCCAACCCTGCCAATCGGTGCTACTTTTGTCGCGCCATTGTCTTCGACGAGTTGATCGGATTTGCGACGGCGGAGGGATACCCGCATTTCCTGGACGGCAACAACGCCGACGACGCGGGCGACTTCCGACCCGGCAGGAAGGCCGCGCGGGAGCTGGGGGTGCGCAGCCCGTTGCTGGAAGTCGGGCTGACCAAGGCGGAAATTCGTGGCCTGGCGCGCGAGTTGGGGCTGCCGAACTGGGACGCGCCGAGCGCGCCGTGTCTTTCGTCGCGCATCCCTTACGGCACGCCGGTCACCGTCGAATTGCTTTCGCAGGTCGAGCGCGCCGAGCGCGCCCTGCGCGGGCTGGGGCTGCGCCAGGTGCGCGTGCGGCATCACGATCAGGTGGCGCGGATCGAGGTCGAGCCTGCGGATTTCGAGGCCGTGTTGCAGGCGCGTGACGAGGTGACGCACGCACTGCAGGAACTCGGCTACACCTACGTAACGCTGGATCTGGTTGGTTTCCGGTCAGGGAGTTTGAACGCGGCGCTGAAGAAATCTTAGCAAACCGGGCGATCACACAGGATCGCCCTTACGTGAAGGGTTACATGATGCATGGACGTTGACAAGCTGCGCGCGCTGCTGGAAGGGGTGCAGGGCGGTGGGATGACCGTGGAGCAGGCGATGGCGCGCCTCAGCACGCTGCCCTACGACGACATGGGGTTTGCCACGCTGGATATGCACCGCGCCCTGCGCCAGGGCTTGCCGGAAGTGGTTTTCTGTCAGAACAAGACCAATGAGCAGGCGGCGGCGATTATGGCGCGCCTGTGGGAGCAACATGACCGGGTGATGGGGACGCGGGTTATACCGGAGATGGCAGCGTTCATCGGTGAGCGACTGCCCGACGCCCATTATGATACGATGGCGCGCCTGATGACGCTGGCGCGCGGCGCAGAGCCGGTTCACGCTGAGGATGCGCCCTACGCGCTGGTGTTATCGGCGGGCACGGCGGACCTGCCCGTGGCCGAAGAGGCGGCGCAGACGCTGGCCTTCTTCGGCGGGCGCGTCGCGCGCGCGTATGATGTGGGGGTCGCGGGCCTGCATCGCCTGTTCGACCGGCTGGAACTGCTGCGCGGCGCGGACGTGATCATCTGCGTGGCCGGCATGGAGGGCGCGCTGACCAGTGTGGTGGGCGGGTTGGTCGCCTGCCCGGTGATTGGCGTGCCCACCAGCGTCGGCTACGGCGCGAGTTTCGGCGGCGTGGCGGCCCTGCTCTCGATGCTGAACTCGTGCGCGTCGGGCGTTTCGGTGGTGAATATTGATAACGGGTTCGGCGCGGGCGTGTTGGCGTATAAAATCCTGGCTCGCATCGTCAAGGCGGAGAAGTCATGAAGATCGCGTATTTTGACCTCGTGGGCGGCGCAAGCGGCGACATGCTGATGGGGGCCTTGCTGGACGCGGGGCTGCCGGAGGCTGTGCTGCGCGAACGGCTGGCCGGTTTGCACCTGCCGGGATTCGACCTCGCGGTGCGGCGGGTGCAGAAGAACGGCATCGGCGCGACCAAAGTAGACGTCATCGTGGATGATAACGCGCCGGAGCGCCACTTGAGTGACCTGCTCAAGATTGTTGCAGAGAGTGAACTGCCGCCGGAAGTGCGCGAGCAGGCCGCCCAGGTCTTGACGCGGCTGGGTGAGGTCGAGGCGGGGATTCACGGCGCGTCGCTGGAGTCGGTGCATCTGCACGAATTGGGCGGGCTGGACACAATCGTGGATGTGGTGGGCGTGCTGGCCGGGGTGGACGCGCTGGGCATCGAGCAGGTGATCGTGTCGCCGGTGCCGTTGGGGCGCGGCACGATTCACTCGGCGCATGGCGAGATTCCGTTGCCTGCGCCGGCAACGCTCGCGTTGCTGCGCGGCGTTCCCATCACGGGCAGCGAGATTCAGAAGGAGCTGGTGACGCCCACCGGTGCGGCATTGTTGACCGGCCTAGCGGACGCTTACGGCTCGATTCCGCCGATGACGCTTACCAGCATCGGCTACGGAGCGGGTGGGCGCGACCTGCCGATTCCGAACGTCGTGCGACTGTTGATCGGTGAATCCGCGCCGGCGGCTGATGCTGCGCCGAAGGTTGTGGCCGTGCTGGAAACCAACATTGACGATCTGAACCCCGAAGTGTACGAACACGTCATGGCCCGGCTGTTCAAGGCCGGCGCGCTCGATGTGTTCATGACGCCGATTCAGATGAAGAAAAACCGCCCGGCCACGCTCTTGCGCGTGATTTGCCGGCCCGGTGACGCGACGGCGATGAGCCATATCCTGCTCGAAGAAACCTCGACGCTGGGCGTGCGCCGCCAGTTGATGGAGCGCGACACGCTGCCGCGCGCCGTCCACGAAGTGCAGACCCCTTACGGCCCGGTGCGCGTCAAGACGGCGCGCCTGCCCGGCGGCCGCAGCAAGGCCGCGCCGGAATATGAGGATTGTCGTCGTCTGGCCGAGGCGCATGGCGTGCCGCTGCGTGAGGTCTATATCGCGGCGGAGACGGCGGCCGCGGCCAACTCCGTCTAATCCCTCGGTTCATCTTGCTCGTAGCGGGCGGTGCACACCCCCGGGGGGTTATAAAGAGCTGTGGGCACCGGGCTCAGTGCAACACGCAGCAGGAGCCCCCCCCGGTGGGGGAGGTTGGGGGGCCCGCACTAGCGTCGG
>JBBQRS010000118.1:0-14778 GCA_038214535.1 Anaerolineae bacterium | reverse complement strand
CTGCACAGCGGCCTGCGCCGCAGCAAAAGCTTCCGTCAGCATGGCCCGCCCGTTGACTTTGCGGCGTTCCGGTTGTAAGTTGAGCATGGTGGAGCGACTCCTAAAGCAAGATGTGGTTGACACCCTTACCTTAGCTGGTTTGCGCTCCACCCCATATTTCCACCGAAAAGCATACACTACCGACGCTGCCGCCGCATTGACAGACGACGCGCGGCAGTTGGAACTCTAACGTGTAATCCAGACAACTCAAGCGCCGGGCGCGATACCCATTGCGGCTGAAGTGGGCGCAGCGATGGCAGTGACAACGGCAACACCGGCCGGACTGCTCGGCCTGCCGCGGCACCTGCCTCCGCCGCGTATAGGCGTCACGTCCTAAGAGGTGCGCAACAGCCAGCACCAGTTGTTGATTCAAGTGCGCACTCATCTGCGCCTGCAAGGCGGCCTGCGCCGCCGCAAACGCGTCCGTCAGCAGCGTCCGCCCGTTGACTTTGCGACGTTCCGGTTGTAAGTTGAACATGGTGGAGCGTCTCCTAATGGGGAAACCCAATGAAAGTCGTACAATCCAACCTTGTTATTCAAGGCACTGGACGGCTGCTTTTGTACGACGTTCATCTGACTTCTCTATAAGGAAGATGTGGTTGACACCCTTACCTTAGCAGGTTTACGCTCCACCGAATATTTCCACCGAAAAGGATACACTACCCGAATTTGGTACTTGCCAAACCGATTTAACCTGTGCTACACTGAAAATACAGTTCAGGTCACAAACGGTCAAATACACGGGGATCGGTCGTACTCGAGTTAGCTATGGATGATATATCACAGCAGCGATGGGTGCGGAGTGCAGGCTCACGGTAGAATAGCCGGGTGACATCGTCATGCCCGTGACGGCCACGACGACGCCGTCCGGGACCAGAAATGTGGTCAGGAGGAATCCGTGAGTCCCGCAGGAGACAAGACTATTGTGTGCCGCGATTGCGGCCAGGAATTCGTCTTCAGCGCCGGGGAGCAGCAGTTTTTTGCGACCCGTGGGCTGAGCGAACCGACGCGCTGTTCGGGTTGTCGGGCGGCCCGCAAGGCCAGCCGAGATTCGGGCGGCTATGGTGAGAGCAGTGGCGGCGGCGGTTATGGCGGCGGTGGCGGCGGTGGTGGTTATGACCGCGAGAGCAGCTATGACCGCGGCAGCGGCGGCAGCGGTGGCGGCTATGGCGGCGGCGGACGCAGCAGTTCCGGTTCGCGCGGCGGCTATAGCAGCGGCGGCGGTGGCGGCCAGCAGCGCCAGATGTTCCAGGTTACGTGCGATGATTGCGGCACGATCACCGAAGTGCCGTTTGAACCCCGTGCGGGGCGGCCTGTCTATTGCCGCAGTTGCTACGAGCGGCGCCGCGGCACGGGTTGAGATTCAACCACTCACCCTCCTAAAAATCTATCCAGGCACTCGTAGTTTAGCTCCTTGTGGGCGCTGATAACGGGCACAAGGCCCTAAACTACGGAATTCCAGGATAGACACTACATTACTCTTGAACACGTGAGAGGTCGAGGGCAGACCACTGCTCTCGACCTCTCCTACTACGCGAACGGTAAACTCTGTGCGGTTTGTAAAACGACTCGTCCTCCAGGGGTATAAGACCTTCGCCTCCCCGACTGAGTTCCTCTTCGACGCGGGCGTCACCGCGGTCGTCGGGCCGAACGGGAGCGGCAAGTCCAACATCGCCGACGCCCTGCGCTGGGTGCTCGGCGAGCAGAGCTATGGCACGCTGCGCGGCAAACGCACGGAAGACATGATCTTCTCGGGCAGCGAGCAGCGCCCGCGCCTGGGCATGGCGCACGTCTCAGTCACGCTGGACAACGAATCGGGCTGGCTCCCCATCGAATTCGCCGAAGTCGAGATCGGGCGGCGCGCCTTCCGCTCCGGCGAAAACGAGTACTACCTCAACGGCAACCGCGTCCGGCTGCGCGACATCACCGAGTTGCTGGGCGGCTCGGGCCTCAGCGAGCGCACCTATTCCGTGATCGGCCAGGGCTTGATTGACCAGGCGCTCTCGCAGCGCCCGGAAGAGCGCCGCCGGCTCTTCGAAGAGGCCGCGGGCATCACGGTCTATCAGAGCAAGCGCGACCAGGCCGCCAACCGGCTGAACGAGGCGCGCGACAACCTCACCCGCGCCCACGATATCATGAGCGAATTGACACCCCGGCTGCGCTATCTGAAGGGGCAGGCGCGGCGCGCCGGCGAATATCAGCAGATTAAACGCGACTTGGACGCGCAGTTGCACGTCTGGTACGGCTATCGCTGGCGGCAGGCGCACGTGGCGGTGGAAAACGATCAGGAGCGCGCCCTGGAGGCCGCGCTGGCAGCGCAAGAGCAGGCGGACGCGCTGCAAGTGCTGGTGGATGAAATGGCCGGGCGCAGACACGAGCGCGGTGACCTGCGCGAACAACTCACGGAATGGCACCGGCAGTCGGGGAGCGTCCACCGCGAGGCCGAAGCGGTGCAGCGATCATTGGCGGTACACCTGGAGCAGATCCGGCTGTGGGGCGAGCAGCAGGTCGAGTTGGAACGCCAGATCGTGGCCTTGCAGGCCGCGGTCGAAGACGACTTGTTACGCACCCAGGCAGCGCAGGCCGACCTGACCGAAGCGCAGGCCGCGCACGAGGCGCGCCGGCATCAGGTGGCGGCGGCGCAGGCGGAGATGGCGCAACGCGAGGGCGAACGCGCCGCGCAAACCCGGCGCGTGGCGCAACAACAGGATGCGCTGCTCAAACTGCGGTCGCGGCTGGCGGAAAGCACCTCCCGGCTCTCGCAAACAACCGACCGCCGGGGCGAGTTAGCGACCTCCGAGGCAAGCGAGGCGCAAGCCGCCCAGGATGCCGCGACGCAAGCGGCGCAGACGGCGGGATTGATCGCGACGCTGGAGGAGCAACTGGAGGCGGCGCGGGCGGCGTCCGCCGGGCTGGACGGGGAAATCCAGGCTATCGGACGCGAACTCGCGACGGCGCAGGAACGCGAGCGGGCCGCGAGTGAAACGCTCAACGGGAAGCAGCGCGCCGTCGCCCGGTTGCACGACCAGCGCGACATGCTCTCGCGGCTGCGCGAAGAGGGCGCGGGACTGTCGAACGGGGCGCGCACCGTGCTGACCGCCGGGACCGAACGTAAGCTGCAGGGGATCGTGGGGGCGCTGGGCGACCTGATCGAAGCGCCGGGCGAACTGGAGCGGGCCATCGAGGCGGCGTTAGGCGGGCGCGTGCAGGATATTGTCGTGCGCCGCTGGGAACACGCCGAGGCCGCGATTGCGCTGCTGAAGGAGCGCCGCAGTGGGCGCGCCACCTTCCTGCCGCTGGATACCCTGCGCCCGGGCCGCCCGGCTGACACGCAACGCGGGCCGGGAATATTGGGTCGCGCGAGCGACCTGGTACGTTTCGACGCCGAACTCAGGCCCGCCGTCGAGTTGGCGCTGGGCAACATCGTGGTGGTGGAAGATTTGCAGACGGCGCGGCGCTTGCTGGGCGGACGCGGCGGCGGCCCCACCCTGGTGACGCGCGCCGGCGAGATCGTGCGGCCATCGGGCAGCGTGACGGGCGGCAGCGAAGGCGACCGGCGCGACAGCGGGATGCTGGCGCGGTCGCGCACGCTGCGCGAACTCGAGCCGCAGATCGCGACGGCGGAAACCGAAGTCACGTCATGGCAGGGGCAGGTTGCCGAAGCCCGCGCACAACAAGAGACGGCGCGCGCGGCCATGATGACGCTGCGCGCGCAGCGAGACGCCGCGGCGGCGCAATTGAAATCGCTGGGCGATGAGCAAAACTCGCTGCGGCTGGCGGCGGAGCGGGCGCAACAGAGCCGGCGCTGGCACGACGAGCGCCGCGCCCAGGTTGCCGCCGAAGCCGAGCGCATCGCGACCCGCACAAAAGAGTTGGAAACTGCGATCACGGCGACGAATGCCGAGATTACCGGCGCAGAAAGCGCGCTGGAAATCGAGCGGCGCGCGCTGGCGACGCTGGCGATGGACGACCTGCTGGCCGACCTGGCGCGCCTGCGCGCGGAGGCTGCTGTCAGCGAGGGGCAGTTGCGGGGCCAGAGCGCGCGGGTGAAGGAATTGGAGGCCCAACACGCGGCGCGACAACAGGAGTTGGCGCAACGGCAGGCGCGTCACCGGCAACTGCGCCAATCACAAGGCGACGCGCGGGCGTCCGCTGAAGGACAGGAAACCGCCGACCGTGCGCTGCGCGATCAGATCGCGGCGCTCGCGGCGCTGATCGAGCCGGCGGAGGCGCGGCTGGCCGAGATCGAAGCGGAACAGCGGGACGCGGAGGCGCTGGAGCAGGAGTTGCGCGAGCTGGCGCGACAGGCGCAAATGCGCCAGGCGCAGACCGATCTGGCATTGCAGCGCGCACATGACGAATTAGCCCACCTGCGCGGCGAGATCGAAAAGGAATTGGGGCTGGTGGCATTGACCGCGCCCGAAAATGAGGCCCCGACGACCGAATGGGACACGCAACCCCCGCTGCCGATGGAGGACATGGTGACCCACCTGCCGGTGGTGAGCGAGATGCCCGACGGGTTGGATGCGGACGTGCGCAGCCTGCGCGCCCAGATCGCGCGGCTGGGGCCGGTGAACGTCGAGGCGCTGCACGAATATAACGAGGTCGAGGCGCGCTATAACTTCCTCTCGACCCAGGCGACCGATTCGGAACAGGCCATCGCGTCGTTGGAGCAGATCATCGAAGAGCTGGATCGCCTGATGGAACGCGAGTTTATGTCAACTTTCAAGGCGGTCGCCGAGGTGTTCCGCGAGGAGTTCAAGACGCTGTTCGGCGGCGGCACGGCGCGGCTGGTGCTGACCGAACCGGACAACCCCACGACCACCGGCGTCGAGATCATCGCCCGGCCGCCTGGGAAACGCGAGCAGGGGCTGGCGCTGCTTTCGGGCGGCGAGCGCGCGTTGACCGCCGCGGCGCTGATTTTCAGCATCCTGCGCACCCGCCCCACCCCGTTTTGCGTGATGGATGAGGTGGATGCGTCGCTCGATGAGGCCAACGTGGGGCGGTTCCGCGACGCCCTGCGCGCGCTCAGCGACCAGACGCAGTTCATCCTCGTCACCCACAACCGCGGCACCATCGAAATCGCCGACACCATTTACGGCATCTCGATGGGGCCGGATCACACCTCGCAGGTACTCTCCCTCAAGCTGGAAGGCAGCGAAGTCGTGCCCAATCGCACGGGCGAAGCCGACTGACCCACATGGCAACGCTTACGCGCGGGCATGCTCGCACCGGCGCTTACATTATGGGCGCGGGGACGATCTTCCTCTGGGGTGTCAGTTTCCCGCTGACCAAAGCCTCGCTCGATTATCTTGGCCCCAACAGCATCGCGTTTTTGCGCTGGATGATTTCGTCGGTCGCGCTGTTCGCATGGCTGGCGCAACGGAGACGGCTGCCCGCGGCCGGCGCGGTGATGCGGCAGGACGGGCTACGCACGATCTGGGTCGCGCTGACCGGTATTACGCTCTTCTACTTCCTCGAAAACACGGCGATGCGCTATACGTCGGCGATCAACGCAGGGGTGCTGGCGAACCTGACCACGGTGTTCATGGTGCTGCTGGGCGTGCTGTGGCTGGGCGAACGGCTGACGCGGCTCGAATGGGCGGCGCTGGGCGTGGCGCTGCTGGGCGCGACGCTGGTGAGTCAGGGCTCGGGCCACCTGACGCTGAACAGCACGGGGCTGATCGGCGATCTGCTGATGATTCCGGCGACCTTCTTCGCGGCGATCTACAGCGTGGGCAGCAAACGGTTGCTCGAGCGCCACGGAGCCGACGCGGTGATCACCGTCGTGGCGATTGCCGGAACGGTGATGCTGCTGCCGCTGGCGCTGCACGAGGGGTTGCGCCTGGATTTGCCGTGGCAGGTGTGGGGGACCCTGATCTTGCTGGGGCTGGGCAGCGGCGCGTTGGCGAACCTGTGGTGGATGCAACTGCTGGCTGTGACGAACGCCTCGCGCGCGGCGATGATGCTCCTACTCATCCCGATCGTGTCCACGGCGATGGCGGTGCTGTTGCTGGGCGAGCCACTGACGCTGACCGTGACGGTGGGGATGATGCTGGTGATCCTGGGCGTGCTGGTGGTGGAGACGCGCGGCGTGCGGGCGCGGCGGCTGGCCGCGGGCCGTTCGTGAGGCGGATTACTTACGCACGGCGC
This sequence comes from Anaerolineae bacterium, assembly GCA_038214535.1. Taxonomy (GTDB): domain Bacteria; phylum Chloroflexota; class Anaerolineae; order CG2-30-64-16; family CG2-30-64-16; genus JBBQRS01. Next base: position 8,586 of record JBBQRS010000118.1, on the reverse strand, counting down.
GGCGGCGCGTAGACTGAAACATCGGCACGGATTCACGGATTGCGAGGGGCGCATCCTTCCCGCGGAGTTCGCATCCTCAGATGCGAATTGGCGCGGGAGGACGGCCAACACGGATTGGTTCCTTTGCCCTCTGGGAGAGGGTTGGGGTGAGGGTGCGCCAACACGGATGCACGGATTAGTAACACGAAGAGGATCGCGATGACCGAGATGCAGGACCCGATGGAGATTTACCGGGCGTCGCTTGAGGCGATCCCGCTGATCGAGGAGAAGATGCCGCCGACCATCGAGCGGGCGGAGGTGTGGCCGTATCCCGAACTCGACCGGCTGTGGGTGCGCGTGCAAGTGGGGCCGTTCGCAAAATATCCCGATCTGTCGTTCGAGGTGGTGAACCCGCAGGGCGAGACGATCAGCACGCTCTACATGGTGGACATCCGCGAGACGTACCAGTCAATTACCCTGCACCTCCGGCAAACGCCACAACCCGACGCCCGCTATCGGCTGAAGATCGCGCTGATTCGTGAGGACGAGCCGCTGGACACGCGGACGGTGGACTTCGACCTGACGTTCCGAGAGCCGAAAACGGACAAGCCCGACGAGGCGAAAGAAGCATGACAGACGCACAAATCGCAGAGATTCTGAAGAACGCGCATACCATTGCGATGGTCGGCGCCTCGGACAAGCCCGACCGCGACAGCTATCAGGTGATGGCGTATCTGATCGCTCACGGCTACAACGTGATCCCGGTGAATCCGACCGTAGAGGTCATCCAGGGCGTGCGCGCCTATCCGTCGCTTGCGGCAATCCCGGAGAAGGTGGACGTTGTGGATATCTTCCGCCGCCCCGACGCCGTGCCGCCGGTGGTGGATGAGGCCATCGCCATCGGCGCGCCGGTGGTGTGGATGCAGCTCGACGTGGTGAACGAGGCCGCGGCGGAGACGGCGCGCGCCGCGGGGTTGCAGGTGGTGATGGATCGCTGCATGAAGATCGAGCACAAGCGGCTGAAGTAACTATCCAAACTCACCACCAAGACACCCAGCACAAGAAACCCGGTTTTTACGAAAAACCGGGTTTCTATATTGCATATTGCATCGGTGCGGCAAGAGGAGTAGAATGAGTGCGGGCGCCCACTCAACCGGCGTCGGGAGGCTGCCGGCGCGACGACCGGGTGAGTCAGGCTCATATGTCCCTGATATGCAGGAGGATGATATGAGAAAGTTACGTGTACTTGCTCCTGTTGTAGTGATCTTGACGTTGCTGCTGCTGATGATCGCGCCACTGAGCGCATCCGCAGCGCCGCAACAGACCGCGGGCGGGTCGGGCTGCTCGCAGTTCTACACGGTACGGGCGGGAGACACCCTGGCGAAGATCGCCGCCCGTTATGGGACGACCGTTGCGAAGTTGACCAGCCTCAACGGCTTTGCCAACCCCAACCGTATCCTGGTCGGGCAGGTGATATGCCTTAAGCCGAGCGGCTCAACACCACCGCCCCCGCCCCCCCCCTCGCACGGCGGATTCTGGTATCCCGTGCATCGGGGCGATACGCTCTACCAGCTTTCGCGTAAGTTTGGCTGGAGTGTGTCCTACCTGGCAAACCTCAACCACCTGGCCAACCCGAACCTGATCTACGTAGGGCAGAAGTTGTGGATTCCGTATCACTGGTGAGTTAACGCGAAACGTCCCGGGGGCCGGCATGCCCCGGGACGTTTTTTGTTGTTACTGCGTCAGCGCTTTAGTTGCCCCGCGCTTCATACAGCCCAACAGACTGTACTTAACCGGCTGTCTAGAACGACTGATACTTGAGGCCGCCGGGTTGCCGGGTCGGCGCTTGCGGGGCACTGAACTGTCGTCCGCCGCGCATCCCGCCGCGGTTCCCGTCGTTCCACATCGGGCGGGAATCACTATCTTCGCCGTCGTTCCACATCGGGCCGGCCTGGTCGCGCTCGACCATTTGCGTGACCATTTCCTTCATGCGGGAAGCCATGAGATCGGCCTGCGCCTGGGTGATTTTGCCGTCTTTCACCAGCGCATCGAGCGCATCCACGCGAGCCGCGAGGATGGAATCCACCAGTTTATCCAGTGCAACGCCTTGCGCCGCAGCAATGTCGGCGAGGGACTTGCCCGCCTGATGCTGCGCCTGAACTTCCTCGGCGCTCAGCCCCAACAGCGCCAGCGCCTCGTCGGGCAGGCCGGCCCAGCCGCCCATCATCGCAGCGCCGCCGCGGCCCATCATGTCATCGCGATCCATCATACCGCCGCGCCCGCCCTGCCCCCACATGGGGCAGTCTTGCCCAGTTACGGGCGGGGTCGGGCCTTGCGCCAGCGCCGCGGGAACCAGCAGCGCCATCAAGGCGAGCGCAACCATGCCAAATACAAGCCATCGTTTCATCGGTGATGCTCCTTTATCAGAGATGTTCTTTCTCTATCCAAAAATTCGTAGACGACGGGCACAAGGCCCTAAGCTACAGAATTTCCGAATAGCTTCATACTGACTTCAGACAGCGTACAGTATAAATGTGAAGAAGTGATGAAGAGATCGTGCGCGTCCGGTGAACGCCGATCAATCGCAGAAGAGGTTGAGCTTTTCAAGAAGGGTGCGGTATGCTGCGACCGCGGCCGCGCCGGTTAACAGTTCGGCGGCGGCGGCAGGCCAGTCATCCGGCTGCATCTCGGCAATCCAACCCTCGCCGTATGGATCGCGCATGGCAAGCTCCGGATCAGCCTCGACGGCAGGGTTACCGCGCAGCAATATGCCGGAGAAGGGCGCAGGAACGGGGCCGATATACTTCAGGCTCTCGATCATGGCGAGACTGCGTCCACGCGGCACGGCCTGCCCCACGCTGAGTTCCTGGATGTCTACCGCGACGACCGAGTTGCCGAGCAGGGCGTAGCCCGCGGGCGTGACGCCGATGCGGACGCGCCCCGACTCCAGCGGTCGCGCCCAGACGTGCTGCGCGACCGCGTAGTAGAGATCTTCCGGCACGTCACAATTTCTGACATGCGCCATGTCCGGTTCAGTCAACCACGGTCTCGATGACGACCTGCGGCGGATTCTCCAGGTGTTTCTTGACGAGGCACTGCTCGGCAGCCCGGATCAACGCGGAGTAATATTTCTCCGGGAAGCTCGCCGGGACGTGAATCTCCTGGACGATCCTGGTCGCCATATGCGTTTCGGGATCCATTTCGGCGCGCTGGATGACCTGGATGCCGCTGGTATCCAGATCGCGCTGCTTGCAGAATCCCAGCACGTAGAACCCGGCGCAGGTGGCCGTAGAAGCCAGGAAAAGCTGGAAGGGCGTGACCGCAGAATCCGCGCCGCCATTCGCCTTCGGTTGATCGGTGCGCACGGTGTGAGAGCCCAGGACGGCATCTACACGCGCGCCGCCGGGGAAAGTAACGACAATCTGACTCATGTTCCTGTCCTTATGCTGAAATTAGATCGTGTGATTGCGCAAAAACGCACACAGCGTCAGAGAGAGTATAACTCGCTTGGTCGCTTTGCGGAAATTGCGGGATGCAATTGCGGTGTGCGCAAAAACTCGCCGCGGAGTGCGAATCTGACGCCATGTCGTGGCGTGCGCACTCCGCGGCGTTTCCAGTTGAGTTTTTGACGGGCCGAGACGACTTTACCGCTTGATAATTACCGGCATCCCGATCCAGGCCATGTCGTACAGCGTCTTGGCCTGCGGATCGTTCAACATGACGCAGCCGTAAGTGATGGGCGTACCCACCAGGCCGGGCCAGGTTTTCCTGCCATTCGTGGCGTTCCACGGCATCCCGTGAATGCCGTTCTCGCTGCTGCCCGCCCAATAGATCCCCAGCCAATAAGGCATCCAGATGTTCCAGGACGACCCATAGGCCTTGGGCATCTTGGACTGCACAGCGAAGTTGCCGGCCTTGGTGGGCGATGCGGGCCGCCCCGTCGAACAGACCCACTCATAGACCACGGTGTTGCCCTGATAGACCCAGCAGCGACGCTGCGAAATGCTGACCACGAACTTGGTCGCACGCCCCGTAGGCACGGAGACGCCCACCGAGCCACCGGCGGGAATCTTCAGTTTCAAACCGGGATAGATCAGGTTGGGATTGGTGAGACCGTTGGCCGACGCAATGGCCGCCGCGCTCACGCCATAGCGCGCCGCGATGCTGCCCAGGGTATCGCCCGAACGCACGGTATAGGACTTCGCGGCGGCGGGCGCGGGCGCAGGTTTGGCCGGCGCAGGCGCGGAACCGCCGGCAGGGATGGTAAGCCGCTGGCCCACACGAATGAGGTTGGCGTTTTGGATGCCGTTGGCCGCCATAATAGCCGAAGACGAGACCCCGAACTTCTGCGATATCTTCGCCAGAGTGTCACCCGCCTGGACGGTGTACGCCTTCGCGCTGCTGGACGCGCCGGAGGAAGATGACCCACCGGTCGAGCCGGGGATGATGAGGCGCTGGCCGACCACAATCCGGTCGGGGCTGGAGAGGCCGTTGGCGGCGACAAGCGCGTTGACGGAGACGCCGTGAGCCCTCGCAATGGCGGCAAGGGTATCCCCGCTACGTACGGTATACGTGCCGCCTTCGGCAAAGGCAGTGAGGGGTAGGGCCGCCAGGAGCAGGGCGGCGACCAGTAAGAGCCGCAAGAGGCTCAACTTCCAGTGTTGGCGAGGGCTTTCACGCATGGCTGCTGACTCCAGGAAGTGATACAATAGGGCGATCAGTCGTTCGATTATGCGAAATCTTACCGGAGACGCGTCGCTATGTCAAGTATTGATACTTCAATCGCGCCCTGGCGCGTATTGTCTTCGCGCCCGCGGCTGGATCGCCCGCCCTGGCTGACCGTCTGGGAAGAAGATGTGCTGCTGCCTAATGGTCACCGCATCGAAGGCTACCTCCAAAGCACCGGGCGAGACTATGCGGTCATCTTCGTGCGGATGCAAGATGGCTCCACACCGATGGTGCGCCAGTATAAGCACGGGATGCGGGCGATCAGCCTCGACCTGCCGGCCGGGTATCTGGATGAGGGCGAGGACCCGCTGGGCGCCGCGCAGCGTGAACTGCGTGAGGAGACGGGCGTGGTCGCTGAAACGTGGCGCGCGCTGGGCAGCTTTGTCGTGGACACCAACCGCGGCCCGACGGCGGCGCACCTGTTTCTGGCGCTGGGCGGCCGGCGCGAGAGCGAACAGGCATTGGACGAGAGTGAGGAGATTCAGGTGGCATACTACACGCCCCTGGAGTTGGAGCAAATGGTATTGGCCGGTGAGATCCGCTCGCTGGCGACCGTGACCGGCATTATGATGGCGCGGCGTTTGATTTAATCTAACCCGAAAATGGGACGCGGACGAGCGCCCCCTTGTCGGGGGTCTGCGTCGGATGAACGCGGATATGAAAACTATGCGTCGCGCTCCTTTGTCGTGACGGCTTTAGCCGTTGGGGGAACTACAACGGCTAAAGCCGTCACTACAAAGGGAAAGGCATGATGATCTCGGAGTTTTTGGATAAATCCTCGGAATAAGACAGGAGCAGCATTATGCTACAGGGGAAGCGCGTGATCTTACGGCCCATCGAGCCGGAACACTTGCCGAACTACGTCCGTTGGTTTGCGGACCCGGAGGTGCTGGCGTGGTTTGGGCCGTACCGGCCCATGAACCTGGCCCAAGAGCAAGCGTGGTACGAGATGCAGAACCATGACCACGGAGCGCTGAACTTCGCCATCGAGTTGGAGGGGCAGCATATCGGTGGCTGCGGTTTCGCCAACATCAACCCGACCGATCAGAACGCGGAGGCCGGGCTGTTCATCGGCGAGAAGTCGCTGTGGGATCAGGGGCTGGGCAAAGATGCGTTGCGCACATTGGTCGCCTACGGCTTCGACTACCTGAACCTGCACCGGGTTTACCTGCGGGTGTTCGCGGGGAATCAGCGCGGCATCCACGCCTACGAGCAGGTGGGTTTCAAGCACGAAGGCCGCCATCGCGAAGCCTACTGGCGGCACGGCCAGTGGCAGGACATGCTCTACATGAGCATCCTGCGCACGGAGTGGGAGAAGAAAAACTAGCCACGAATTTCACGAATTACACGAATATTTGGAATGGATTTTTCCATTCGTGTAATTCGTGGCAAAACTTATGTGGCGCGGTAGTGGCGTTCGCTTTGGTCGCGGAGGCGGGCGGCGGCGGCTTCCGCGGGGATATCGCGCTGCGGCTCGCCCAGCAACTCGAAACCGACCATGAACTTGCGCACCGTGGCCGAACGGAGCAGCGGCGGGTAGAAATGGGCGTGCAGGGTGTGGCCGGGGTAGGACTGCCCATCTGTCGGGTGCTGATGCCACCCCATGCTGTAGGGGAATGAGACCTCGAAAAGATTGTCGTAGCGGGTAATGAGCCGCTTGAGGATATCGGCCAGTGCGTCGCGCTCGGCGTCGGTCAGCTCGGGGATCGAAGCGACCTGGCGGCGCGGCAACACCATGGTCTCGAACGGCCAGAACGCCCAGAAGGGCACGAGCGCGACCCAGTGATCGTTTGCGCACACGATGCGTTCATCTGCGGCGAGTTCTGTGGCGAGGTAGTCGCCCAACAACGTGCGCCCGTGCGCGGCAAGGTATGCCGCCTGGCGCGCAGCTTCGGCGGCGGGCCCGTTAGGCAGGTGTTCCGTGGCCCAGACCTGGCCGTGCGGATGCGGGTTGCTGGCCCCCATCATCGCCCCGCGATTCTCGAAGACCTGGACGTGACCAATGTAAGGCAACGCGCCGAGTTCTTCGGTTTGATCGGACCACATATCCACGACCCGGCGGATCTCAGCGACCGGCATTTCACCCAACGTGAGATCGTGGCGCGGCGAGAAGCACATCACCCGGCAAATGCCCCGCTCGGGCGCGACGCGCAGCAACTCACTCGATGCGGCTTCGCCGTCGAAGGCGACCTCATCGGGCGTCAGGGCCGCGAAGTCGTTGGTGAAGACGAAGGTATGCTCGTATGGCGGGTTCTCGAATCCGCCGGCGCGGCTGTTGCCGGGGCACAAATAGCAGTTCGGATCATAGGCCGGGCGTTCCTCGAGGGCGAGTTTTTCCACCTGGCCTTGCCAGGGACGTTTGGTGCGGTGCGGCGAGACCAGCACCCACTCGCCGGTGAGCAGGTTGAAACGGCGGTGTGAATGATCGGTCAGGGCGAATTGTTCCATGGGCATGCCTCCTGTGTGCGTTGGAGATTATAATAGCATAGGTGTGACGGGCGGTTGTCAATGGCGCAGAGGACTGCGCGCTACGAGCGACGCGCTACGAGCGGAATAGCGCAGAGAACTGCACACTACAAGCGACGCACTACGGGCGAATTGGGCGCGGTGCGGCGGGACGTGTATAATTCGCGCATGACTTCACACACGAAAAATGACCCCATGATGCTGAATGAACTGGCGGCCGCACTGGCAGGGCTGGAAGGCGAGACACTGGAGAGCCTGCAAGTGCTCCGCGCGAGCGGACTCGCCGCGCAGTATTATCCGCGGCTCGATCCCTCGCAGCCGGTGCTGCTGTTGGGGCCAACCGATACGCAGGTGATGGTGCGGCTGCAAGCCGTGCTGGGACTGGCCTACCCCCCGGATCATCCCGTCCGCATGATTGGCGAATGGGCAGCGGAAACGACAATCAGTGCGTTGCCATCGCTCGGCGCACTCGATGCGGGGTCGCAACTTTTCATCCCGCCGCGCGGCGGAGCAACCACATATGAGGCGTTGCAGGACATCGCAGCGCACCTGCGCGCCCCGGAGGGCTGCCCCTGGGATCGCGAGTTGACGTGGGACAAACTGCGGGCGAACCTGCTCGAAGAGACGCACGAACTGCTGGCCGCACTGGACACGGACGATGCGCGCAAGGTGTCAGAGGAGCTGGGCGACGTGCTGTTGCAGGTCGCGATGCAGACGCAGATCGCCGCGGAGGAAGGTCTGTTCCGGTTGCCCGACGTGACGGAGCAGATCGTGGTGAAGCTGATCCGGCGACATCCGCACGTCTTCGGCGACGCGGTGGTGAACGGAACCGACGAGGTACTCGCGAATTGGGAGGAGATCAAGAAGGCGGAGCGGGCGCAGAACTACGAGCGCAAGTCGCCGCTTTCGGGCATCCCGGCGGGGCTGCCGGCGCTGGCGGTGGCGGACGCGTACCAGGACCGCATGGCGCGCATCCATCCGCAGGATGCGCCGGAAGCGCCCTGGGCCGCGCTGGCCGACCTGCCGCCCGGCGAAGCCGTCTCCGCGGAGATGCTCGGCGAGGCGCTGTTCGGGCTGGTGGCCTGGGCGCGAGCGCGCGGCATCGAGGCGGAGAGCGCGCTACGCGCAGCGAACGCGCGCTATGCCGCACGAGTGGAGACAGAGAGTTAATCCGTCGGAGTGCGCACGCCACTAGTGGGTCACTTGGCGTGACCCTTGCCATTCTTGGTAGAGATTGGTAAACTGCGGTCATCCTGCAAGTTGGAAGTGCACGATGACTTACCGTAAGGTGAACCCGCTCCGTGCCCTGACGGACGACGAGCGCGCAGTGTTGACGCAAATCAGCCGTGCGACCAGCGCACCGGCCAGCCATGTGGCCCGTGCCAGGGCACTGCTGGCCGTGGCCGCCGGCAA
>JBBQRS010000117.1:0-14860 GCA_038214535.1 Anaerolineae bacterium | reverse complement strand
GCTGAAGGCGAGGCGCGATGCTCCGGGTTGCAGGATCGCGCCGTCATGCAGCGCGGCGAGTTCCGTGTTGCTCGAGCCGCCGAAAGCGGGCGCGAACATCCGCTCGACCAGCATCTGGCTGAGCCGCCCGCCGCCGCCGTGCGCCAGCGTGACCACCGGGTATTCGCTGATGGGGATGGGGCATTGAAGTTGCATGGGTCAGATCGGTTCCCGCGTATAGGCGTAATATGCGGCGCACGCGCCTTCGCCGGAGACCATCGGCGCGCCCAGCGGGTGTTGTGGCGTGCATTCCACCCCGAACGCGGCGCATTGGTTGGGCTTCTTAACGCCGCGCAGCACTTCGCCCGCGATGCACAATGGTGACTCCACCGTCAGGATGCCGCCCACGTCGAAACGCTGCGCCGCGTCGTAGGCGGCCAACTCCGGACGCAGGCAGAATCCGCTCTGTGGGATGGAGCCGATGCCGCGCCACGTCTGGTCGCACACCTGGAACACTTGCTCCAGCATCCGCTGCGCGGGGATGTTGCCTGCGCGCGTCACCACGCGCCCATACTGGTTCTCCACCTTGTGGCGACCCTCGGCCAGCGCCTGCGTTGCCATGTAGATGCCCTGGAGCAGATCGAGCGGTTCGAAGCCGGTGACCACAATGGGGATGGCATAACGGTCGGCCAGCGGCTCGTATTCCCAGTAACCCATCACCGCACAGACGTGTCCAGCAGCGAGGAAGGCGTTCACCCGGCTCTCCGGCGACCCCATAATGGCCTCGATGGCCGGCGGCACGCGCACGTGCGAATTGAGGATGGAGAAGTTCCGCAGGCCCAACTGGTGCGCCTGCCACACCGCCATGGCGTTGCCGGGCGCAGTGGTCTCGAAGCCCACGGCAAAGAAGACCACCTCGCGGTCGGGGTTCTCCTGCGCCAGCTTGAGCGCGTCGAGCGGCGAGTAGACCATGCGGACGTCGCCCCCGCGCGCCTTGACGCTGAGCAGATCGGAGATCGAGCCGGGCACGCGCAGCATGTCGCCGAAGGATGTGAAGATCACTTCGCGACGCGTCGCAATGGCGACGGCCCGGTCAATGGTCTCCAGCGACGTGACGCACACCGGGCAACCGGGGCCATGCACCAGCGTCAGCCCGGCAGGCAACATCCGGTCAATGCCCGACTTGATGAGCGTGTGCGTCTGCCCGCCGCACACCTCCATGATGGACCAGCCCTCGCCGAGCGCGCCGGTCTGCGCGGCTTTCTCGACCTCGCGCGCGATGCCATTCAGGATAACCTGTGCGCCGGCCTCATCGCGATATTCGTCGAGGTATTTCACCCCATTTCCTCCGCGGCGGCCGCCTCGGCCAGCTCATCCAGCAGGACGAACACCTCGCGCGCCTCTTCTTCATCCAACCGGCTCAGTGCGAACCCCGCATGAACGATGACGTAATCGCCTACGACCGCTTCGGGCACGTAGGCCAGGCAGGCCTCTTTCGCGACGCCGCCGAAATCAATCTTGCCCATCGGCATCCCCGCCACATCAGTCCGGATGGCGAGAACTTTGCCGGGTACTCCTAAACACATATTTCACCTCGATCATGCTCCTCGTGGGAGCCTAAGATTTGCGTAACTCCGCTGCCGCGACGACGAGCTGGCCCAGACTCACGGCGCCGTCGTTGGGCGGAACCTGGCAGTGGAGCAAGACCGTGAAGCCTTCCTGCTCCAGGCGCTCCGCAGTGCGCTCCGTCAGCAGCCGATTCTGGAAGCAGCCGCCGCTCAGGGCGACCTGCGATTGCCCGATCACTCTGGCGACCGCGACGCTCGCTTCCACCAGCGCGTTGTGAAACCGTCCCGACATGATAGCCGTGGATGCGCCGTCTCGCAAGTCGGCGAGCAGCGCGCCGAGCAGCGGCCCCCAGTCGAGCACGATGGGATCCGCGCCCGTCAGCGGCAAAGGATAGGCGGCCCGCTCATGTGGATCGGCCGCGAACTCCAGCGCCATGGCCGCCTGCCCCTCGAACGTAATCGTCTGATGCAACCCGACCAGCGCGGCGATGCCGTCAAACAGCCGCCCGGCGCTGGTGGTGACGGGGCTACGGAAATCGCGGCGCAACATCTGCGCCAGCACGGCGCGTTCCTGTTCGGTCAGGGCGCGCACCGGGGCCAGATCCGTGCGCGTGAGCGCATCCTCGCCCAACAGTTCCCACAGCAGCGCAAAGGCCACCCGGCGCGGTTCGTGGACGGCCGCGTCGCCGCCCGGCAGGCGAAACGGGCGCAGGTGCGCCACGCGCTCGTAGCCCGCCGCGTCGCCCAGCAGGAACTCCCCGCCCCAGATCGTCCCGTCCGTACCGTAGCCCGTTCCATCCCAGATGACGCCCAGCGCAGGGCCGGCGATCTCGTTGTCAGCCAGACAGGCCGCCAGATGGGCGTGATGGTGTTGTACCGGGATGTGCGGCACGCCGTCGCGCGCCGCGCGCTCCAACGCCCACCGTGTGGAGGCGTAGTCGGGATGCAGATCGTGTGCGATGGCCGCCGGGGTCGCTTCATAGAGATTCAGGAAATCGGCGATAACCCGCTCAAAGGCGTCCATCGCTTCCGCGGTTTCCAGATCGCCGATGTGCTGGCTGATGAACGCCTCGCGGTCCACGCTCAGGGCCACGTCGTTCTTGAGGTGACCGCCGACTGCCAGGATCGTGGGGACGGCCTCGGGCAGCGGGACGGGCAGCGGCGCATAACCGCGGGCGCGGCGCAGCAAGCGCGGCTCGCCGCGCAGCACCCAGGCGACGCTGTCATCTACGTGGCGCGCGATGGGCCGGTCGTGGATCAGGAACAGATCGGCGACATGCCCCAGCCGCGCTTGCGCCTCGTCCTCGTCCGTGCAGATCGGTTCATCGGTCAGGTTGCCGCTGGTGGCTACGACCGGGAACCCAACCTCGCGCATGAGCAGATGGTGCAGCGGCGTATAGGGCAGCATCACGCCGACGTTGGGGGTTTCGGGCGCGACGTCGTCCGCCAGCAGCGCGTCCGCGCCGCTACGTCGCGGCAACAACACAATGGGCGCTTCGGGCGAGAGCAGCAGCGCCGCGGCCTCTGGCGATACGATGCTGATGGCTCGCGCCTGCTCCAGATCACGCGCCATCACGGCAAACGGTTTGTCGCGACGTGGCTTGCGCTCTCGCAGGCGCGCCACCGCCGGACCATTCCGCGCATCCACCGTCAGGTGGAACCCGCCCAACCCCTTGACGGCGACGATCAGCCCGGCGCGCAACGCCGCGGCCGCGCCACGGATCGCGGCCATGTCGCCGTCCAGATCGTCCACATTTCCCGATGGCAGAAGGGCGAACGTTGCATTAGACGCCGATGCCGACGCGACGAGCTGTAAATGCGGCCCGCAAACCGGGCAGGCCGTGGGCTGCGCGTGGAAACGGCGATCCCTGGGGTCCTCATATTCGCGGCGGCAATCGGGGCAGAGGATGAAACGCCGCATGGTCGTGTTGGGGCGGTCATAGGGCAGCGCGCGGATGATCGAGAAGCGCGGGCCGCAGTTGGTGCAGTTGGTGAAGGCATACCCGAAGCGCCGATCGCTGGGCCGCAAGATGTCGGCGAGGCAATCCGGGCAGGTTGCGATGTCGGGCAGTACCAGCGCCGTCTTCTGGCCGGTGTCCTCGCTGTGGCGAATCTCGAAGCCGTCAAATCCCGCCGGTTCGAGCCACGCTGTGTCCAGCGTGCGGATGCGCGCAAGGGGCGGCGTTTCGGCTGGCAGGCGTTGCAGGAAGGCGTCGAGCGCCGCGTCCGGCCCCTCGACCTCGATGAAGACGCCGCGCGCATCGTTGATGACCCAGCCCGTCAGGCCCAACTCCGTCGCCAGCCGGTAGATGAACGGGCGAAAGCCGACCCCCTGTACTGCACCGTGAATCTCAACGCGCAGGCGGCGTTGGAGCGGTTGCTGTATGGGCAAGCGCGGCCTCCTCATCGTCCGGCGGGCTGGAATTCCCGCGAGGAGTGATTGCCGGCAGCCAGAAGCGGAAGGTGGTTCCCTGATCGAGGACGGATTCGACGGTGACCCCGCCGCCCGCGCGTTCGATGATCTCTTTGATGATGGACAGCCCCAGGCCGGTGCCGGCGCGTGAGTGCACCTTGGCGTTGTCGGCGCGGAAGAACTCGGAGAAGAGCCGCTTCATCGCTTCCGGTGGGATGCCGATGCCGGTATCGCTGACGCGGGCCACCAGACGGCGACCTTCGAGGCCCAGCACGACTTCGACGCGCCCGCCGTCGCGGTTGTACTTGATCGCGTTGCTGATGAGGTTGTTCCACAGGCTCTTGATCTGATCCGGGTTCGCCAGCACCGGCGGCAGACCGGGTTCGATCTGGAGATCAACGGTGATGTCGCGCTCGTGCGCCCCCGCGATGAGCAGCTCCGTCTGATCGCGCAATGACTGGTCGAGTTGCACCGGCTGCACCTGGCCGCGCGCGTCCGCCGAGCCGATGCGCCCCAACTCCAGCAGGTCGGCGATGAGCGCGAGCTGATCCATGGCCCGCCGTTCCGCCTTTTCCAGCGTCTCGCGCGTCTTGCTTTCCGGCACATAGCCTTCCAGGATCAGCTTCAGGTAACTCTGGATCGCGGCGACCGGGGCGCGCAGTTCGTGCGTGGTCAGCAGGGTGAACTGGGCGCGGATATCTTCCAGCTCACGCAGCTTCTGGTTGGCGCGCTCCAAATCCTCGCGGCGGCTCTTGCATTCGGCGTTCGCGCGGCGCAACTGTTCGTTGAGATCGCTCAACTGGCTCGAACGAACGCTGATCCGGTCGTGGGCGCGCTGGAGCTCGAGATACGCGGTGTCGAGGTGCTCGCGTTGGTGGCGGCATTCCTCATTGGTGCGTCGAAGCTGGTCGTTGAGCTCGCGCATATGCGTGGCGCGAATCTCGGCGCGTTGACGGCTCTCCGCCAGTTCCGCCGCACGCTCTTGCAGGGCCTCCACCATCAGGGTGGTGACGGCGGCGGCCAGCAGGCAGGTCGCCAGCAGGGAGACGGATTGCGCGATGAGCAGCGTGGTGTTGACCGGGCGCGCCGGTGGGTGCAACCCGACCAGGTGATGATGTGGCAACATCATCGTCGCTTCGCCGAGGAGCATGCCCGTATAGAGCACGATCGAGAGCGCCGAATAACCGTAGCCCGCGCGCCGGCCCAGCAACGCCGCGGCCAGGATCACGGGGAAGACATAGAACGGGAAGAACGGGTTTTCAACCCCACCCGCGAAATAGAGGAGCGACGTCAGGCCGACGATGTCCAGCGCGACCTGGATATGGGTCGCCGTGTGCGTGGCGCCATCCGTCAGTTCCAGCCCGCCGCGCTGGCGGACGAAGACCAGCAGCCCGAAGTTAAGCGCGGCCAGGACACCGATGGTGAGCAGAAGCGGGCCGAAGGCCAGCCCTGGCACACGCCACACCGCAATCAGGACAAGCAGGAGCGCACCGCCCATGGCCCACAGGTGGAGGCGGGCCAGCTTTTCGAGACGGGTGGCGGCTGCGTTGCCGGCCATCATCGGCGCCAGTGGGGTCACGGCAGATCGAACTGATCGGTGATGGCAGCCAGCGCGTCGGAGAGGCGCGACTGATCCACGATGCAGTTGACGGTCGAGATGGACGTGCTGATCGCCAGGATGTTCACGCCACGGGCGGCCAGGGCGCGGAACATCCGCCCTGCGATGCCGGGCCGTTCGCGAAAGTCGGGGCCGAAGATGGCGATAGAGGCGACCTCGAGATTGGGCGTCACGGCTGTGGGCTGGAGCTCAGGACGCAACCCGTCAATCGCGGCCATGCTCGCTTCCAGATCACCCCGATCCACGCACAGTACCATCTGGGCATGGTTCTGCTGGTCAATCATCTGCACGACGAACTGCACGTTGAGCCCGCGTTGCCCCAGTACATCCAGGACGGCGGCCGCGATGCCGGGCCGGTCCTTGACTGCAAGCACGCTGATGCTCGAAAGATGATCGTTCTGGATGATGCCGCCGACTTTGATCTTGTCCGTCATTCGATGACTCCGTCAGAAAAATTCCCCATTATGCGGGGGATGATGGATCAGGCAGAAACGGGCAGTAACTTCTGTACGTTGCGCAGCAGATCGGCCGGCGCAATGGGCTTGGTCAGGAACGTCGAGATGTGGATGCTCTCATCCGTCGGGAAGAGCGCCAGATAATCGGTGTTGGCGATGGACGTGACCATGATGATCGGCGTGTTCTCGTAGGCGACGTCTTCAGCCATCCGCTGGCTCATGTTGAGGCCATCGAGGATGCTTGACATAATCACGTCGAGCACCACCAGATCCGGTTTCTCGCGCGCCAGCATGATCATCCCCTGGTCGCTGTTGCCCGCGCTGACCACGTCGTAGTCGTGGCTTTCGAGAATGGTGCGGATGTAGGCCACGAAATCGGGGTCGTCGTCAACAATCAGTATTTTGCCTTTGGCCATAGTGCTGCAACTCCTGGCGTGAATGTAGTATAAGAATCGGGAACTCTTTGTAGTTGCGGCTTCAGCCGTCAGGATCGTTCCACGGCGGCTGAAGCCGCAACTACAAAGAATGCTACTCAGGCTGATTCGGGAAAGCGCGCCGTGAACTCATCGCGGAACAAGCGCATCCCCGATGTGATCGGTTCGCACATCCCCGTGCCCATCGGGCAGAACGTCAGGCCCATGATCCCCTGGCTGAGCCGGTCCAACTCCTGCATGATGGCCGGTTCGGCTTGCCCTGCGGCAAGGCGATCCAGGTTCTCCAGGATGCGCTGGCCGCCGACGCGACAGGGTGTGCATTCGCCGCAAGACTCATGCACGAAGAAACGGGTGATGCGCCGGGTCACTTCAACCATGTCGGTCTCTTCGTCCATCACGATCACGGCCCCCGTGCCCAGCGCCGAACCCGCGGCCTGGAGCGTCTCGAAGGCCATCGGCACATCGAGCTGGTCGGCGGTCAGCATGGGGGTAGACGCGCCGCCGGGGATGATCGCCTTGACCTTGCGCCCGTAGCGCACGCCGCCCGCGTGTTCTTCGATGATCTCGCGCAGGGTGACGCCCAGCGGCAACTCGTAGTTGCCGGGTCGGTTGACGTGCCCGCTGACGCAAAAGATCTTCGGCCCCTTGCTCTGCTCGGTGCCGATGCCGGCGTACCAGGCGGCCCCGCGCTCGATGATGTGCGGGATGTTCGCCAGGGTCTCGCAGTTCTGCACGATGGTCGGCTTGTACCACAGGCCTTCCTGCGCCGGGTAGGGCGGCTTGAGCCGTGGTTCGCCCCGCTTGCCTTCCAGCGACTCGATCATGGCCGTCTCTTCGCCGCAGATGTACGCGCCCGCGCCGCGGTGTACCGACACATCCAGGTTGAAGCCGCTGCCCAAAATATCCTTACCCAGGAAACCATACTCATAAGCATCCGCGATGGCTTTGATCCACCGTTTCACGCCCAGGAAGAACTCGCCGCGGATGTAGACGAAGGCGCGCTGCGCCCCGACGGCGTAGGCCGCGATGATGACGCCTTCGAGGATGGCGTGCGGGTCGCGTTCGACGATCAGCCGATCCTTGAAGGTGCCGGGTTCGCCCTCGTCGGTGTTGACGGCGAGATATTTCACCGGCGCGTCTTTGGGGACGAAGCTCCATTTCGTGCCGGTGGGGAAGCCGGCGCCGCCGCGCCCGCGCAGCCCCGAGTTTTTGACCTCGGCGATGACCTCATCCGGCGTCATTTGCAGCGCTTTGCGCAGCGCCTGATAGCCGCCGCCGTCCAGGTACGTGCCGATCTTTTCCGAGTTTGGCCGTTGCACATTGGCGAGCAAGACGGGCGTCCACTGTGTCATATCACACCTCCCCCATCAGCCGCTCGAGGATGGCGTCAATGGCCGCCGCCGTCAGGTGTTCGTAAAGCTGGTCGTTGACGCGCATGGCCGGGGCTGTGCCGCATGAAGCCAGACATTGCACCTTTTCGAGGCTGAACGCGTTGTCCGGGGTTGTCTCGCCGGGCGCAATCCCCAGTTTCGCGCCGATGTAGTCGGCCACGGTGTCGGCGCCGTCCGCGAGATAACACGACAGGCCATCGCACACCTGGATGACGTAGCGCCCCACCGGCTGCATCCGAAACAGCGTGTAGAAGCTGGCGGTGCTGTAGACATCGCGCTCCGACAGGCCCAGCCGTTGGGCCGTGCGCTCGACGGCTTCGGGCGTCAAATACCCGTTTTGCTCCTGGGCGATGTAGAGGGCCGAAAGCAGCATGGCCTGCTTTGCAGGCTCGATCAATGCGCTGCCGACGGGCGGGTCCGTTGAATCGTTCCGGCTCATGTGATCTCCTCATCCACCATGATGGGTCTATTCTCCCGGCGCGATGGTGTGCGCGGGGTCGTTTTCGGTGAGCGTCGCGGCGACTTCGGCCAGTAATTGATCCGGGCTGATAGGTTTGCTGAGAAAGCGGTTGATCATGGCCCGTTCGTCGGCAGGCAGGAAACGATCTTCATCCTGATTCAGCACCGCCGAAATCAGGATCAGTGGGATATGCGCTAATTCGGGGTCTTCGCGCACGCTGCGAATGGTGCCGACGCCTGCCAATTCATAGGACATCATGGCGTCCAGCAAGACGAGCGCCGGCAACGCGGACCGCATGAGCGCCAATCCGTCCTCTGCGTTCTCGGCTTCGAGAATGCCATAATCATGGCTCTCGAGCACGATGCGCACGAATTCGCGAAAATCAGGGTCGTCGTCAATGATCAGGATCCTGGTCGGCATTGACACGAGATCGTTTCTCCCTGGCGGCTGTGACCGCATAGTGATTGGCCGAAGACCAATCGGTAACGCCTTGTTAGAGTTCAGAGATTTCCGGCGGTGAAGATCAGCCTGGCTGCGGCTGAAGCAGCTTACCGACTTTGTTCAGCAAGACCTTCGGATCCACCGGCTTGGAAAGCCAGGCGTCCATGTGTGGCTGTTGGTCCATCGGGAAAACTTCCGCGTAAGGCGTTTCCGCGATGGAAGACACCATGACGACCGGCATGTCTTTGGCGACGGGGTCCTGCGCCAGTTGCTCGCTCACGTAGAGACCGTCCAGGACGGTAGACATCATGATGTCGAGCAACATCAGATCGGGGTGCTGGGTCTTCACCTGGGCGAGCGCCTGGTCGCCGTTGGCGGCGGTCACAACCAGGTAATCGTTCGCTTCCAGAATCGTGCGCATGATCTCGACGAAATCGGGATCATCGTCCACGACAAGAATAGTGGCTGCGGGCATGGGCACTGGCCTCCTTGCACTCTGCCGAAGATTGATCTAATCCACCCGATGTGGATATTCTACATCATTATACGTTCCTTGCGCGGCAATCTGTATGACGAGCGTCACATCCCGCAGATTCTATCATTCTCTCTTCCTGCGGAGTGCGCATCTGAGGATGCGCACTCCTGGCATGGTCGTGCTGAGCGGGCCTACCCAATACATTTCGTTACGTTAAGGCTCCAGCGCAGCACCTCGCGTTGGTGAGGGCGAGACCCTTCGCTGGAGCCTAACCGCAGCGCACTTTGCGTGGTTAACCGCTCAGAGTGACATCACAAAAACTAACGTTACGAACTGCTCAGCATGACGCGAAGTGAATGAGTGATCTTTAAGAGTCATTGTTGTATCATGGGTTCGATAACGACGTCAAACAGTTGCGCGGCGATTTGTGGTTCGCTGAGAGGCAGGCCGAAACTGACCTGGGCGGGCCGGACGCCGCCCAGCGCCTCTTGCGGGGTTAGCCAGCCGTCGTCTTTTGCGCCGATGAATGCGTGCCCCCAACGGAAGCGCCCGCGCAGATCGCCCGTGACGCCCAGCGTGTTGAGCGCGGCCACCGCCTCATCGGTGAGGTTCATGCTCGCCTCGTCGCGCGCCGCCCCGGCGACCACCGTGCCCGCGGGCAGGGCGTTGATCCAGGCCGCCAGCGCCGCGCTTGCCGCCGGGTCGAGGTGGGTGTCGAATGCCGCGCGGTCTATCAGCCGGCCATATGTGCCGTCGAGCGCGACGAGGTTATAGCCGCGCCGGTTGGGTGAGACTTCCACGCCGTCGAGGTAGATGTGCCCGAAGTCGCCCGTCTCCTGCCCCGCGCTGCGCACCAGCAGCCCGCCCGACCCCGCGCGGCTGAACGTCTGCGCCAGTTCTGCAAAGGGCCGGATAGCTCCGAAGCGCAGGCGCACGTCGCTCAATGGCAGGCGCGCCGGATCGGCGGTCACGTTGAAAGCGACCCACCCCGGCGCGTCGGGTACGGGTTGCGTCCCCATTGTCCGCCCATCCACGGCCAGCGTTGCCGTCTGGTTCGGGGCCAGCGCGCCCATGTTCAGGCGGATGCGCGCCGAGCCTTTGGGCAGCGGTAATAACAGGCGCGCCTCGCGCCGTTGCGCGAAGACCGGCGTGGGTTCAACCGGGGCAGGTTCTGAAATATTGGGTGAGCTCCACCCTTCGGCCAGCGCCATGCGCCCGCGGTCCGCACCGACGGCGAATTCGTGCGGGTCCGTCAGGTCGCCGGTGACGCGATAAAGGACGAGATAGCCCTCCGTCGCGACTTCCTCCAGCGGCAACAGGTCGAGCAGGGCTGCTTCTGTTTCGGCAGGCAACACGTCGCGATGCACCATCACGTAGCGGATCTCCGTGAAGGCGGCCCAATCGCGGGCGCGCGCCCGGTCGGCGTCGGTGATGGGGGTGGCCGCTAGCGCGGCGCGCAGGGCGTCGTGCTGGGGCACATCCGCCGCGTTGGTCTGCGCGATCAGGCGCGCCAGGGTGGGGTCTTCGCTGAAATACTGGAACTTGAACTCGGGGTTGCGCGAGGTATTGCCGCCCAGCACGCGCTTGCCGTGGGCGCTCTGGTTCCACAGTTGCTGCATGATGACGATGTCCTGCTTGCCGGCCACGCGCGCCCCGTTGCGCCAGCCGGGCGGCATTTCCAATAGCGCGAAATCACCCGGCTCCGCGGCCACGCGTGCGTACAGCGTCGGGACGCGCAGATCGAATAGCGGCAATGGGGTGGAGAGATGCTCGAACAGCATGGCGACCAGCAGGACGGGCAGGAGCAGACGTGCGGCGTGCGGTGCGCGCCGAGAAACTTCAAGTCGAGAAGTTATGTCAAGCGCACCCAGCGTAACCAATGGGGCCAGACTCGCCAGCAGCATCACGCTGTAGCGACTCGGATAGCGGTTGCCCTCGAAGAACGGCAGGCGCGACACCAACGCAAACGGCAGCGGCAGCCCCAGGTCGTGCCCCAGGACGCGCAGGCTGGGTCCCAGCGTCAGCACGAAGAATGCTAACGCGCAAACCGCCCAGAACCACTTCTCCGACCTAATGGTCGCGTTCTCCTCTTGCTCGTAGTGCGCTCTCCAGAGCGCCGGTGACGGCGCGCTACGAACGGTTGTTGCTCCTCTGCTCCTCTGCCCCTTCACTCCTCCACGCGGCGCGCGTAGTATCAATGCGACGACCGCCAGCGCCGCGACGACGTAGCCCACATAAATCTGCTGCCCCTTGTTCACCGGCATGTGGCTGCCGTCGGGGCGCGGGGCTGAGTCGTTCGCGATGCCGCGGATCACATCGCCGAACACCGGGTGCAGTTGCGTCGGCAGCAGATAGCCCGCAAGGTCGGCGGAGAAGAGATCGGCGAAACCACCGCCTGCCGTGAGGAAGTTGCCTTCGGCGCGCATGTCGGGCAGCATATTCAGCAACATGGGTGTCAGAGCCAGCCCGGCGAGCAGGGCGATCAGCAGGAAACGCCCCAACAGGCGCGCCGCATTGGCCGTAGACGACCCCGGTGCAGTGCGCAGCGTTTGGATCAGCCCCCACAGCGCGGCCGCGGCGGCGAAGAGCGCCAGGAAGGTCGCGTAGGTCAACTCGGCGTACGCTTGCAGCGCCACGAAGAGCGCCGCCAGCGCGGCATCTCGTGCGCGTCCGCCGGGGAGAGCGGCGCGCACGATGTAGAGCATGGCGAAGGGGATCCACTGGGAGCTGGCAATGTTGCCCTGGCCCAGCGCCGCATAGAAGAGTTTGGGCGCGGCGAACGCGTAGAGCGCCCCGCCCAGCAACGCGGCGACTTGACCTGCCCGTCGTCGCGCCGCTGCGTCGCCCGCCATCCGGCGCAGCGCGTCCAGGCAAAGCAGATACGCGCCCAGCCCGCTCAGCGCAAAGGAGGAGAGCAGCAACACGTTGTAGGCAACAACAGGGTTCGCGGCGACCTGGATGGGGATGCCCAGCGCGCCATTGAGCAGCGTGAGCGTGTAAAAGGCCAGGTTAATGCCCACCGGCCAGAACTGCCAGCGTACATCGAAGGGGTTTTGCGGCTGGTCTACGAGCGCGTGTTTGGCCCACCACAGGTTCCACGCCAGCGAGGGGTCGTCAATCCCGTCGCCGGGCACGTGGCTGCCGAAGTGGGCCGCCATCGGCCACGTCAGCGCAAGGGTGAGCAGCACGAAGGCGAGGAGCGCCAGGGTTGCGGTCAAGGGCCGGGCAGCGCGGTTCACACCGGCATTATGCCACCCTGCGGGGGAGACGGCAAGCACGCGGGCGTTTTGGGCTTCATCACGAAGGAACGAAGAAGCGAAGGATGGGAGAGCAAAGGCGAAATTAATTTGACAAGAACATATGTTTCATGGTATAATGCCCGCATCTCAAGCTACAATAATACGCTGCGCCCTCGGCCATCTTGACATCTTAGCATCTTGAGACAGACCCCTATTTGTCTCATGATGGTCGTAGCATCTTTCAAGGAAGCGTAGAAGGAATTTTAACTCTTTAAATATGCTTCCTTCTATTGACGTGTCTGCGTTTTTGAAATTGAAACAAGGCTTAAGCGTCTTGTCACACCATGAGGCGCATCTGGAGACAAAATGACCTCTGTCGCAAGATGTCAAGATGTCAAGATCGGTTCTCACCACAGAATAGACGGAACACACGGAAAAAAGGAGAAATACAGTTTCTTTCCGTGTGTTCTGTGTGTTCCGTGGTTTAAGAAATCTAACTGGAAGCGGTTGCTTCGGGGATGGGGTCGCCTTCCAGCACGGGGCGCGGATATAGCCCCAGGTTCCTGGCGACTTCGGGCACGGCGGCGGGCCATGAGACGGCCATGATGTGCAGCCCGCTCACCCCTTCGATCTCCCGCACTTCGTTCGCAACCTCACAGCAGATGTCAATGCCGGCTTTCGCGGCATCCTCTTTCGATAGCCCCTCTAGCCGTTTGGCGACCCAGTCGGGCACGTCCATGCCGGCGACCTGCGTCCCCATGTATTCGGCCACGCGGGCTGAGCGCACGGGACCCACCCCGGCCAGGATGTATACCTGCTCGTGCAGCCCCATGTCTACGACGCGCTTCATGAACTCGCGGAAGCGCGGTACGTTGTAGATGAGCTGCGTCTGGATGAATTGCGCCCCCGCGACGATTTTCTTGGCGAGGCGGGTGGGCCGATAATCGAACGGTGGCGCAAACGGGTTTTCCACCGCGCCGATGAAGAAATCGGGCGCGCGTTTGGGGATGGTCTTGCCGTTCTCGAACACCTGGTTGTCGCGCATCATGCGGATGGTGCGAATCAGGTTCATCGAGTCAATCTCATAGACCGCCTTGCACTGGGGATGGTCGCCCCAGATCGGGTGATCGCCGCTGAGCGCGAGGACGTTGGGAATGCCGAAGACCGCCGCGCCGAGCAGGTCGCTTTGCAGCCCCAGCCGGTTGCGGTCGCGGCAGGTGAACTGTACCACCGGCTCCATCCCCGCCTGCATCAGCATGATGCTGACGGCCAGGCTGGAAACGTGCACCATGGCCGACTGGTTGTCGGTGACATTGTACGCCTCGGCATAGCCGCGCAGGGTGTTCATCTCGCGCTGGATGGCCTCGGGGTTGGGGCCGACGGGCGGCGAAATCTCGACGCAGACGGCGAACTCACCGGCGCGCAACATGCGCGCCAGCCGCGAGTTGGCCCCGTTCAGGCCGGTCTGTGTGATGGCTGGGGGCGCTTTTTCTACGAGGGGGATGGCGCCGTTCATGCATCCCCCTTTGCGACGACCGAGCCGTCGGCGAGGACCGTGCCGTCTGCCATGGCCTCGGTGGCGTAACGCACCGTCGTATCCGTGCCGGTGGGAATCACGTCGCGCTCAAGCGCATAAGTGACCCACGACGCTTGGCCCTCAAGACGCCAGTCTACCGGCGGATTCAGCCGGTACATCTCGTTGATGTAGGGCGTCTTCTGGATGCGCTCGATGCCCAGCACCCAGACGCAATCCATCTCCGGCTTGACCTCGCATTTGCCGTTGAGCCGCACGCCGCCGCACGGGCCGTTGCGCAGATTCTTCGGGCAGTTCATGGGACAGGTCATGCCGTTGTAGTGCAACAGGCATTGCGCGCAGTCCTGGCAGTTGAACAGCATGTGTTTCACAAGTTCTTCCGGCGGCTTGACGATCTTCGAGGATTGCTCCATGCCCAGTTTCTCGAAGACGGGCCGCATAAAGCGGAGCACTGCCGCGGTCGCTTCCCACGTCCAGACCAGCACCGCGGGGCGGTCCTGCCAAATATCACGTACTGGCATATCGTTCTTATGCCTCCTTAGAATTAGGATCTATCCGCATATTCTTCGCATGATTATGTCTTCTCTTCGTAGTGACGGCTTCAGCCGTTGTGTCGCCCCCAACGGCTGAAGCCGTCACTACGAAGGGGGCAACGCGCAGCTTTCGGATAGACTCTTAGTTGAGATTGTGTTGCAGTTTAAACGCTCTGACTGTGTTCGACAAGAGCATCGCAATGGTCATCGGGCCGACGCCGCCGGGGACGGGTGTGATCGCGCCTGCGACCTCTACGGCCTCGTCATACGCGACATCGCCCACCAGGCGCGAGCCGCTTTTCCGCGTCGCGTCCTCGATC
>JBBQRS010000116.1:0-14874 GCA_038214535.1 Anaerolineae bacterium | reverse complement strand
CTCACGAACTATGCCGAGCATACCGAGCAGTTCAGCCACGATATGGCGAACCGGTATTTGGCCGCTGATGTCATCCGCCCCCACCTGGTGTGGGAGAATACGCAAACTCAAGTTGAGCAAACGCCGTACGGATTTCTGGTCTTTGATGACACCATCGTGGACAAGAACTTTGGGCACAAGATCGACTTGGTGCGCCGGCAATACAGCGGTAATGCCCACGGCATCATTAAAGGGATCGGCGTGGTGACCTGTGTCTACGTCAACCCAGAGACCGCTCAGTTTTGGATCATCGACTATCGGATCTACGATCCCGCGGGCGATAGCAAGACGAAACTTGACCATGTCGCCGAGATGCTGCGCAACGGTGTCTATCAGAAAGAGCTGGCCCTGTGGGCGGTTTTGATGGATCCTTGGTATGCGACCAAGGCGCTCCTGCTGCAAATTGCAGCCTGCGGCAAAATCTACTACTGTCCGCTCAAGGACAATCGGCAGGTTGACGATTCGGGGGGCGTGCAACCGTATCGCCGCCTGGACAGTCTGACCTGGACCGTCGCGGAGCAGCAGCACGGCAAAATCATCAAGATCAAAGGCTTCCCGGCCCAGCACAAGGTGAAAGTCTTCCGAGTAGTGCTGTCTACCCAGCGCACGGACTATGTCGTGACCAACGAGATGGCGCAAGACAACGTGGAGGTCGTCCAAGATGTGTGCGGCTTCCGCTGGCAAGTCGAGCAATTTCACCGCGAAACCAAACAATTGACCGGTCTGGAAAACTGTCAATGCCGTAAGGCTCGCATTGTCCGTAATCACATCGGCTGCGCCATCCTCGTTTGGGGGCGTCTCAAGCAAGTCGCGTACGAAACGCAACGCACGATCTATCAAGTCAAGCATGGCCTATTGGCTGACTACTTGCGCCAACAACTCAAAACGCCAACCATCCAAATGCGTCTTGCGTAAGTCCTATGGTGGAACGCTCCGGCGAGCCGATAGCCGTGATCCTTGGGCTGGACGCCTATCACTCGCTGGTGCGCGCGGCGCAATCTGCCGCCGAGGATGCCGACGACCTGAACCCGGCGCGCTGACCCCGCGCGCCCGACGCCCGGCCTGAACCGTCTTTTCTCACATCACGTGCGTTCGTTGTAGCAACCTGCTCCGGCGCGCCGCCATCGTCCGTGGTACCCCGATCCTTACCGAAGGACGCGGGACCGCGGAGCATGGGCGGCCGCACGTAGATGAGACGATTCTCGCGCTTCCTGAGGGAGCCTGTGAATGCCATATGAAATCAGTTCGAGATATTAATCCTTGACGACGGTATCACGGTTGCCCATCACCCCGGCACAGGGCCGGCAGCGTCGCAAGCCCGGCGGGACGAAGGCCGCCCAGGTGTTCATGCTGCGCGGGTGGTTGCTGCTGTTCTACGTTGTGGCCGGTTTGCTGTTGCTCGTCCCGAGTACGGACTACCCGCAGGTGATCGTCGCCACGCTCGCACCGACCGCCCTGGCGTTGTGGTATGGGCCGTTGGCGCTCATCGGCGCACGCGGTACGCGGCGGGTTTATGATCCGGCCACGTTGTTCAACACGGCGATGTTCTATTACGCCATGAAAGGGGCGACGTTGGCCGGGGGCGAATGGCCGAGCTTCCTGCAGATCTTCGGCCCGGATTCGGTGATAGATGCCTATCTGGCCGTGGCGCTCTTCACGACGTTAGGTTTGCTCGCCTGGAATTTGGCCTACGCCAGGGTGATGACCCGCCGCGGTGTGGCGCCGGTTGAAGACCCCGCCGCCCCCGCGCCCGACGCCATCGGTAGAGCGGTGCTGGCGTTGACGCTGATTGCGCTGTTCTCCTTTATGCTGTTGTTCCGCTCGTTGGGCGAGTCGCCGACGGTTTTCTTGCGCAACAGCGCCCAACGCGGCTATATGGCCGATACGTCCTCATCCTTTGGGGGTGGTTCGGCGCTGGCTTACCTGTGGTTTTATGGCATCAAAATGCTGCCCGTGGCTTCGCTGGTGTGGCTGGCGAGCCTGGGCAGTCGCGGGTCGCGGCCCGGTTGGCTCTGGTTGCTGCACGCCACGGCCACGCTGGGGGTGCTATTGCTCATTTTCCCCAGGGCGACGACCCTCTCTTACCTGATCTCCCTGGCCCTGGTTTACCATCTCGCGGTGCGCCCTTTGCGCCCTCAATTTGTCGTGCCGGTCGCCCTCGCCGGGTTGATCTACGTCTACGGCACGCATGTCTGGCGCGCGATCACCGGGACGATGCGCAACCCTACGATTCAGGCAGCGTTCCATGAGTTGCCCTACGCGCTCTCGCCGACGGGGTTGGCCGAATTCGTGCGGGGCACGGATCTGGTTGACATTCGGATTTTTGTGCTCATTTCGCAATTCTACGGGCGGATTCTGCCGCTGAAGTATGGTGAGACCTTCACGCGTCTGGTCACCCAGTGGATCCCGCGGGCATTATGGCCCGGTAAGCCTTACGATTTGGGGGTGGAGATCGGGCGGTTGTGGAATCCGGATACGTTTTCCGGCGCACCCCCCGGTTTCTTTGCCGAGATGTACATGAACTTTCACGTCCCCGGCGTGCTTGCGGGCGGGCTTTTGTTCGGCGGGCTGTTGGCCTGGCTTTATACGCGCTGGGGCGAGCCGGTGCGTAGCCCGCGCGAGACCGTCTTCTATGCGCTCCTCGCGCCGACCATCTTGCTGATGCCGTCGGGCACACTCGCCAATAACGTCAGCAATTTTCTTGTCTCGTTCGGCGCGACGTGGTTGGCCTTCAGGGCGGCGGAAATCATCGGGGAGCGCAGAAAGCCGGTAACGCGGGCGCAACTCCGGAACCCTGTTATACATAAAGCACGTATATGAAATACTTCACGACTGGCGGCCCCCTGTACGGGCTGATCTACACGCTCTGGCGCGGCTGGGGCCGGGGCGCGGATATCCTGAGCACGCAACTCTACCGCCGCTGTATCGGCAGTTGCGGGGCAGAGACCCATTTTGGTCACCCGATGTTGGTTTTATATCCGCGTCAGGTGCAGATCGGGAAGGGCGGCCGGATTGGCAGAGACGTCTCGCTATTGTCGGAAACGGCGGCGGCCCGGCTGTTGATCGGCGATGATGTGCAGATCAATGACGGCGTGGCGATTGATTTCACTGGGAATGTTTCCATCGCGGACCGCTGCCTGTTATCCGCCGGGGCCATGCTGATGTCGCACGATCACGGGTATGATCCGCACGCGACGCCCGTCGAGCGCGAGCTGGTCATCGAGCGCGGCGTGTGGGTGGGGGAAGAGGCGCTGATCTTGCCCGGCGTGCAGCGCATCGGGCGCGACGCGATCATCGGCGCGCGCGCCGTGGTCACGAAGCCGGTGCCGGCGGGCGCGATTGTGGCGGGCAACCCGGCCCGCGTCATCAAGATGCGCGATGATCTCCCTTCTCAGGAGGCGACGGGTTGAACGGCATCGTGAGCCGGGTCACGCAGCTGCGCGCGCAGATCAGCCGGGCCTACATCGGGCGGGCCGGGGTGATCTTCGCCGGCAGCGCCGCGGGGCAGATCGCGGCGGCGCTGGCCCTGCCGTTCATGACGCGCATCTATGGGCCTGCGGTGTTGGGCCGCACCGGCGCGCTGCTGGCGATTGTGAGCATCGGCCAACTGCTGGTCTTCCTGCAATACGATCAGGCCGTGGTTGTGGCGACCGATGAAGAACTGCCCCCCTTGATGGCGCTGAACCTCAGCCTGGCAACGCTCTGGTTTGTGGGCCTCAGCCTGGTGATTCTCGCCGGCGCGGCGTGGCCTGTGTCTAGCCTGAGTGGGGTGTTGGCTCACTGGGGCATTGACTGGATGCTCCCGGTCCTGTTGTTCAGTTATAGCCTCTTCGTGTTGTTCGTCAACCTGGCATTGCGGCATAACCGGCTTGCGCAGGTCAGCACGGGACGGGTGATTTATTATGCTGGCGGCGCAGGACTACAGATCGTCTTCGGACTGTTGCTCGGCGGCAACGCGAACGCGTTCCTGCTCGCCCAGGTGGTCGCTTCCGCTGTGGCCGTCTTATATCTCCTTCCTCTTAAAGAGGTGAGGGGGTGGGCGCAGGTTCGACAGGCAGCCACCGCACCGACAGTGGCGATGCGCGACGTCGCCCGGCGCTACGTGCAGTTCCCGAAATACCAGACCGGCGCGAATCTCATTAACTCGCTTTCCATCTATCTGCCCTTGCTGGTGTTGCGGGCGGCCTTCTCGGAAGCCTGGGCGGGGTGGTACTTCGTGGCGTGGCGGTTGTTGGCCGGCCCGGCGACGCTGGTGGGGCAGGCGTTCGGCCAGGTCTTTTATCGGGATAGCGCCGAACTGGAGCGCCAAGGTCTCGACCAGGCGCGGATCCTGGAGCGCACCGTCGCCATCATCCTGGGGCTTGTGCTGGTACCCGCCGTGGCGGTCGGGCTGGTCTTCCCGGCGCTGGCTGATGTCCTCTTCGGCCCTGATTGGGCGCCGGTGGCCCGCATCTTCCAGGTGTTGCTGCCGATGGTGATTGTTTCTTTCGCGGTCAGCCCGATCTCGCCGCTGCTGCTGGTGAAGGACCTGCAACGCCAGGACCTCTACTATAAAACCGGCCTTTTCCTCTTCCGCGCGGCGGCGCTGGGTGCCGGCGTGTGGTTGGGGTCGGCCATGATCGCGCTGGCCGGTTATTCACTGATCTCGGTTGTGATTTTGCTGCTCTATATGAACTTCATCTTTCACAGCGCGGGCGGCAACATCCTGCGCGTGCTGGGCCGGGTGTCGCCCCTGTTGGCGGCGTCGGGCGCGTTGATCCTGCTGGCGCTCCTGTTGTCGTCGCTGGGTATGCTCGATAAGATATCCGGTCTGGCCGTCATGGCCGTCGCCTTTGCGGTGGCCCTGATCCTGGCTTATTACAAACTCAGACGTAGTTTCTCACTCGCGGCGCTCGCGACGCCGATCGCGCAGTGAGATCGTTGTGAGCCAGTATGCCCATCAGGGATACATGAGGAGTCGTACATGAGAGTATTGCACTTCTCGCTCTCCTATCGCAGCGCGTCGGCGCTGGGTGGGCCTGACTTGACGGTCTATAAGCTGTGTACCGCTTTGAGCAAGCGCGGGGTGAAGGTGGATGTCATTTGCACCAACTTGGCTTCCAAAACGTCGGTCCTTCAGGCCGAAACCTTTGAGCGTACCGTGGATGGCGTCCACGTGACCTATCTGGCTACCCGCAAACTGATCCCGCTGGGCCGGAATTCCTTTGGCCTCTATTACCTGCCCGAACTCAGATCGTTGCTGCGCAGCGTCGCTGGTCGTTACGATGTGATGCACTTCCATGGCTACCGTGATTACATTTCGGTCATCGGCGCCGAGCAGGCCGCCGCCGCCGGCGTGCCTTACGTGTTGCACCCACGGGGTACCATCCCCTATCAGGGTCATAGTGTGGCCGCAAAGACTGTCTTCGACCGCACGGTGGGCCGGCGGATGATTCGCAACGCCGCGGCGTTGATTGCCCTGTCGGATCGGGAGGTCGAAAGCTATCTCGACCTGGGCGCTGATCCTGCAAAGATCCATGTCGTCCACAACGGTATGGAGAGCAAGGATTACGATCCGGCGGCGTCCGGCGTGGCATTCCGAACGCGCCACGGCATAGCCGAGCAGATCATCATTTTGTATTTCGGTCGCGTGCATGCCATCAAGGGGATAGATCACATGCTGCGCGCCGTGGCCCGGTTGCGCCGCACGGGGCTGGATGTTGCGGCGGTTGTCGTCGGGCCGGACGAGGGCTATGGGGCCACGTTGACCCAGATTGCCCGCGAGGAGCAGTTCGAGCATCTTTACCTGATTCCTACAGTGAGCGGCCCGCAGGCCAAACAGGAGGTTTTTGGCGCAACGGACGTGCTGGTCTATGCGGCGGCCGTCGAGGACTTCGGCGTCTCTGCGTTTGAGGGCATCCTCTCGGGCGTGCCTACGATCGTCTCGGCCGGTACGGGATGCGGCGAAATCGTTGCGTCCCTCGATGCCGGAACTCTGGTGCATTATGGTGATGTTGATGAGCTTGAACAGGCGCTGACACAGATCCTCGCCGCCCCGCAGTCGGCCCGTGCGTATACGCTGGCTGCCCGAGCACGTGTGATCGCCGCGCTGGACTGGGATCAAGTCGTGGCGCAAGTGCAGCGACTCTACGAAAGGATCTGCGCGTCTTCGCCACATGAGGCTCCGCTTGCAATGCGGCAGCCCACGGGTTTTCCTCCCAATGGTTGAGGCGACAGGCAAGGGCCTGCTCGCGCCCGGAGCTCCCGAACTGGTCTCTATCATTCTCGTGAACTACAACGGTATGGCGGATCTGGACGCCTGTCTCACATCCATGCTGGCACAGAGCTACCGGGATTTCGAGATCATCCTCATTGATAGCGGATCAACGGATGAGAGCGCGGACCTTGTTGCCACCCGTTACCCACAGGTGCAGCTCGTGCGCGAAGGCAACATCGGATACGGGGCGGGCAACAACCTCGGCTTCGGGTTGGCTAAGGGTGAGTATCTTGTGGTCTCCAACACGGATGTTGAAGTGCACCCAGACTGGTTGCTCTATCTCGTCGAGGCGGCCAAACAAGACGAAGGCATCGGACTGGTCGCGCCCAAGATCCTGTTCTTTGATGACCGCAATATGATTAACGGTTGCGGCGATCTCGTCCACTTCACCGGCTTCGCAACGTGCCGGGGACGCGGTGAGCCTTCGCAGCATTTCAGCGGCCAGGAGGATCTGTTCTGTCCTTCGGGCGCGTCGTTTCTGATCAAACGCGGGGTGCTGCAACACGTTGGGATGATTGACCTGGGCATTCAAAGCACCTTTGGCAAAGAACGGCGAACCACTCAGGATTACTACCTGGGCGCCGACCTCGCATGGCGGGCGCTGTTGGCGGATTTTCGGATCATCCTGGAGCCGAGAGCGCTTGTGTACCACAAATACGCAGTCAAACCATTAACTGCCGCCCGATTCAGGGACATCGAGCGCGCGCGCCTAACGTACGTTCTCGCCAACTACAGTTCTGCGACTCTGGTCATCCTGGCGCCTTCGCTTTTGCTTGCCGAGCTGGTATCTCTCGGATTCGGTCTGCTCGGGGGGACTTCGTTTTTGCGCACGAAGCTTGGCGTCTACGGCTGGCTCTATCAGAACCGTGACTTCATCCGCAGCAAACGTCGCGCCAATCAGGCGCTGAGGAAGACGCCCGATAAGGCGCACTTCAACTTGATGAGTCCGGTCATCGAGTTCACCCATCAGACGAGTTCTGGGGGTGTAATGGCGGCGATCCAGAGCGCACTGAATCTGGTGTTTCGTCTCCTTTACTCGATTTCCAGCATTAGCATACGACAATTCTCGTGAGCGCGCTACACGCCAGAATTCAGCGCGGCAGAGACTCAGCGTGCCGACAGTGAGCATTGTTCAGGCGGCGACGCGACATAGTCCTGCTGTGGCATCCTTGCACATGCAATGCCTCAGGACGCGGTTCAGCGGCGCCGCCGGACAACATTTACTGGAAAGCTACTACCGGTCGGTCGCCGCGGGCCGCGGCGCGGTCGGCTATGTGGCCGAAGACGAGGGGCAGGTGTTGGGCTACGTTTGCGGCGTCTGGGCGCCCGGCGAAGTGCGGGCCGAGTTGCTTAAGACGCAGTGGCCCCACCTTATGACCTGGGGGATGATCAGCCTGCTCATGCGCCCTCAACTTCTCGCCGCCTTTGCGCGGCGCTACAGGCAGGGCGATGCGGGGGAAGAAGAGACAACAGAGGATGGCTACGAGTTACGCCCTATCGTCGTAAGCCCTGCCGCGCGCGGCACGGGCGTCGCCGTCCAACTGGTAGATCGGCTGCTGCTCGATGCTCGCAGTCGGGGCTATGACCGTATGTATCTTTATACAGAAACAGATAATCAGCCGACAAGGGCCTTCTACGGCAAAGTAGGGTTCCATGAGACGGGTGAATTGCAGCGGGACGGCGCCTCGTGCATCCGCTATGAACGTATCTTGGACGCGTTATCATGAATCCTGATGTATTTGCCGGGTGGCTGCGTCTGCAGGGCCACACCATCATTCGCACGGCCGACAGTTACTGGTGCGACCAAGGGCCGCGCGTCTACCAGGCGTTCCCGTACCACTGGCTGATTGACCCCCCGCTCGCGGAAACGGCCGAACTGTTCGCCCGCCACGGGGTGGTCGGGTTGCGTTATTCAACCCCCGTACATACGCCCGAAGGCGTGACCAGTTACCACGTGGTTTACGATGAAAAGGCATACTCCCTCGATCAACTGCCCAAAAAGGCGCGTTACGACGTTCGCAAGGCGCTTAAGTCCGCGCGGGTCGAGCCAATCTCTTTCGCGAGGCTGGCCGATGAGGGCTGGCGTCTGCGCTATGACACCCTCATGCGCCAGGGGCGCGAAAAGGCTGAAACGGCGGCATGGTGGCGTAAGCTCTGTCTGAGCGCCGAGTCATTGCCGGGGTTCGAGGCGTGGGGCGTGACTGTCGGGACGGAGCTTGCGGCGAGTCTGCTGGCATTCACCTGTGATGATTGCTGCTCTATCCTCTACCAGCAAAGCAGCACCGCGCACCTCTCATTGGGCGTCAACAACGCACTTGCGGCTGTCTTTACGCAGGAAGCGCTCCAGCGCGACGGGGTTACGCGTATGTTCTACGGGTTGCACTCGCTGGACGCCCCGACCAGCGTGGACGAGTTCAAGTTTCGGATGGGCTACACGGCCAAACCGGTGCGCCAGCGGGTGGTCTTTCACCCGCGGCTTGCGCCTTTCTTCAATCCGGCGACGCACGCCGTCGTCAAACGGCTGAAAGGGTGGTGGCCCGATAACGCCACCGTCGCCAAAACCGAGGGCATGCTGCGCTTCTATCTGGAAGGCAAGCGCCCGCTTGCGGAGCAAACCTGGCCCGACGTGCTGCGGCCACTACACATCGAACCGACGGACGGCTGATTTAACCATGCGTGACACCTTCCTGCCCTTCGCCCTGCCCGACCTCGACCACACCGAGCTGGCGCAGATCAAAGACGCGCTCGATTCGGGGTGGGTCACCACCGGGCCGAAGACGCGGCAGTTCGAGGCCGCGTTCGCCGCGGCGGTCGGCGCGAAGCACGCCGTCGCCGTCAACTCGTGTACCGCGGCCATGCACCTCGCGCTCGAAGCGGTCAGCCTGCGACGCGGCGATGAAGTCATCACGACCCCGTACACCTTCGCCGCCACCGCCGAGGTGATCCGCTATTTCGATGCGCGCCCCGTGCTGGTGGACGTGGACCCCTGCACGCTCAACATCCGGCCCGATGCGATCGCCGCGGCGGTCACCGGGCGCACGCGCGCCGTGATCCCCGTCCACATCGCCGGCCTGCCCGCCGATCTGGACGCGATCTATGCCGTGGCCGCTCGACATAACATTGCGGTGATCGAGGACGCCGCCCACGCCTTCCCGGCGAAGTATCAAGGTCGCATGATCGGCCAGGTCGCGCCGGAAAACGTCGCGCAACACGCGGTGTGCTTCTCGTTCTATGCCACCAAGACCATCACCACCGGCGAGGGCGGGATGATCTGCACCGACGATGATACGCTGGCCGACCGCTGTCGCATCATGGCGCTGCACGGTATCAGCCGCGACGCGTGGAAGCGCTATACCGCCGAAGGCTCCTGGTATTATGAAATCACCGCGCCGGGCTACAAATACAACATGATCGATGTCGCCGCGGGCATGGGGCTGGCGCAACTCGCCAAGGCCGATCGCATGTGGCGCCGCCGGCGCGAGATCGCCGGGCGCTACGCCGCCGCGTTACGCACAAATCCAGCGCTGCAAACTCCTGCCGACCGGGAGGACTCACAACACGCCTGGCACTTGTACATGCTTCGCCTCAACCTGGACTCTCTGTGTATTGACCGGGCAGAGTTCATCGAGGCGTTGAAGGCCCGCAACATCGGGACCAGCGTCCACTTCATCCCGCTGCACCTGCACCCCTACTATCGAGAGACCTACGGCTTCCGGCCCGATGACTTCCCCGTGGCCAATCGCGAATACCTGCGCGAGATCTCGCTCCCGATCTATAGCAAGATGAGCGATGCCGATGTCAACGATGTGATCGCCGCCGTGCTTGAGATCGTCGAGGCCCATGCTCGCTGATGGCATCAGGCGGCTGGTGGATGTGAGCGGCGCGACGGCCGGGCTGGTCGTGCTCAGTCCGCTCTTCCTGCTGCTCGCCAGTTTCATCAAGCTCGATTCGCCCGGCCCCGTCTTCTACCGCGCGCGCCGCGTCGGCAAAGCGGGCCGCGAGTTCCGGCTTTACAAGTTTCGCAGCATGGTTACCGACGCAGATCGGCGCGGCCCCGGCATCACCGCCTCGGGCGACCGGCGCGTCACCCGCGTCGGCGCGGTCCTGCGCCGCACCAAGCTCGACGAGCTGCCGCAATTGATCAACGTCCTCCGGGGCGAGATGAGCCTGGTTGGGCCGCGCCCGGAGGACCCGAGCTACGTGGCGCTTTACACGCCGGAGCAGCGGCAGGTGCTGCGGGTGCGCCCCGGCATCACCAGCGCGGCCTCGCTGACCTATCGGTACGAGGAGCAATTGCTCACCGGACCAGACTGGGAAATGACGTACCGAACACAGGTCCTACCCGACAAACTGGCGATTGATTTGCGCTATCTCAACGGACGCACCCTGAGTTCTGATCTGGGGCTGATCCTCCGGACCATTGCCCAGGTCTTTCACTGATACCTTCCAAGGAACTCTACATGCGACTCACCGGACGTAGACCCCCGACGGGGGATGGTAGGCTGCCGCTATGGGTCTGGTTCATCGTCGGCGCGGTGGCCTTTTTGATGCTCGCCTTCATGGCCTCCACCTACTTCTCGACGCCGCCCGCGCCCCCGCCGACGCCCGTCATTCCCACCGCGACCCCGCGACCCACGCCCACTGTCGCGCCCACCTGGACCCCGCTCCCCACCGTCGCCCTGGAAGATCGGCAGATGCGCATCACCACGGCGGCGCTGGGCGAGAAGATCGAAGCGGGCTACCTGATCTTGACAGCGAAAGCCATCGCCCCGCGTTCGTCCGATGCGCAGCCGGCGCCCGGCTCACGCTGGGTACTCCTCGATCTCACGATTGAGAACACCGGCGGCGCAGTAGTCGCCATCAACTCGGCCCGCGAGTTCATCCTCAAAGACGACACGAATCAGATCTACAAGATCAGCCCGGCTGCTGTCGCCGTGGCCGGCGGCACGACGCCCGATGTGGATCTCGGCCCCTATGAGACGATTCGCGCCCAGGTCGGCTTCGAAGCGCCCACCGGCGCACAGGGCCTGATGCTCAACTTCGCCGCCGACAAGTTCAAGGCCGGCAGGATCCTCATCGCAGTCCCATGAACCTCACCCGGACCCTGCCCGAGCTCCACCTGCGCAACCGGCATCTGTTTGCCGCCGATCTGCTGCTGATCGTCCCCGCGGTCTACGCCGCCTACGCGATCCGGCTGGAACATTTCGACCTGGGCGCGTACTGGCCGGCGTGTCTCATCGCCGTCGCGCTGGCCCTTCTTGTGATGCCCGCGACCTTCTATGCCGCGGGCATCTACGCGCGGCACTGGCGCTATGCTTCCATCGAGGAGCTCTGGCTGCTGGCCGCGGCGACCCTGCTGGCCGCGGCGATCGTCGGGGTCGGCAGCGCGGTGGGCGTCCGCGGCCTGACCAGCGCGGGCTGGGTCGCGCCCGGCAGCCTGCTGCCCCCGCGCTCGGTCCCCTTCATCTTCTACCCCCTTGCCCTGACTGTGGTTGCCGTCCCCCGGCTGGCGCTGCGCACCTCGGCCCGTTCGACGTCGCTCAAGCGGGCAAACGGCCACCCGCCCGCCGCCGCAGCCCAGAATGTCCTGGTCATCGGCGCGGGCGACGCCGGTGCGATGATCGTGCGCGAGATGCAGCAGAACCCGCACCTCGGCCTCGATCCGGTCGGCTTCGTGGATGACGACTCGCAGAAACTCGGCCTGCGCATCCACAACGTGCCGGTGCTCGGCGACCGTCTTGCCATCCCTTCCCTGGTGGAACGCTATAACATCACCCAGGTCATCCTGGCCATTCCCACCGCGCCCGGCCCCACGATCCGCGAGATCACGCGCCTCTGCACCGCGGCCGGCGTACAGGTGCGCACCATGCCCGGCATCTTCGAGCTCCTCGACGGCCGCGTCAGCGTCAAGCAGTTGCGCGACGTGCAGATTGAGGACCTCCTGCGCCGCGCCCCCGTGCAAACCGACGCCACCGCTGTTGCCGGGATGCTGCAGGGTAAGCGCGTGCTCATCACCGGCGGCGGCGGCTCCATCGGCTCGGAGATTTGTCGTCAGGTGCTCCATTGCCGGCCCGCGCAACTGGTGATCCTCGGTCACGGCGAGAACAGCGTCTTCGAAGCTCATAATCAGCTCCTGCAGGAAGCCCGGCGGCTGGCCGGCCCCGGCGAAACCCCGGTTCCCATCATTCCTGTCATCGCCGACATTCGTTTCGCCGAGCGCATCTCCGCCATCTTCGAGACCTACCGCCCGGAGATCGTCTTTCACGCCGCCGCGCACAAACACGTCCCGCTCATGGAGTGCAACGAAGCCGAGGCGATCACCAACAACGTCCTCGGCACCCAAAACCTGGTCAACGCCGCCGTCGCAAACGACGTCCAGCGCTTCGTCCTCATCTCTACCGACAAAGCCGTCAATCCCACCAGCGTCATGGGCGCCAGCAAATGGGTCGCCGAACGGATCGTCGAAGCCGCCGCCCAGTGTACCGGCCGTGCATTCGTTTGCGTGCGCCTCGGCAACGTCCTCGGCAGCCGCGGCAGCGTCGTGCCCTATTTTCAGAAACAGATTGCAGCCGGCGGCCCGGTCACGGTCACCCATCCGGATGTCACGCGTTACTTCATGACGATTCCTGAGGCTGTGCAACTCGTGCTGCAGGCCGGCACGCTCGGCCAGGGCGGTGAGGTGTTTGCGTTGGATATGGGCGAGCCGGTGGGCATCGCCGACCTGGCGAGGGATCTCATCCGGCTTTCCGGGTTTGAGCCGGGGCGCGATATCGAGGTCGTGTACACCCAATTACGGCCCGGCGAAAAGCTCTTCGAAGAGGTCTTCGCCGACAGCGAGCATTACGGCCGGACGCGCCACGAGCGTATTTTCGTCTACACCAACGGGGCGTATAATGCCGCAGTAGAGCCGGGCGCGCCTGCGGCTGACTTGTCGCGCCGCATCGGCGCGTTGATTGCCGCCGCTCGGTGCAACGATGCGGAGACAGTGCGCCGGATGTTGCAAGAACTGGTCCCGGCGTATCGGCGACCCGAATCCTGAATGATTGAGAGAGTACATGGAAATTCGACGTTACATTGATATGCTTTTACGCTGGTGGTGGCTCCTGCTGCTGGGCGTTATCCTCCTGGGCGGCGTGGCCTTCATCTTCAACCAGCGCGCCGTCCCCATCTATCAGGCGAAGGCAACGCTGCTGGTGGATGAGGCGCAACAGGGGGCGGCTGACTATACCTCCGTGATGCTGAGCGAGCGGCTGGCCGCGACTTACGCGCAGTGGCTGACCACGCGCCCCGTGCTGGAGGAAGTGATCGCCCGGCTGCAACTGCCCATGACGGTGGATCAACTGGCCCGCGCCGTCACGGTAAGCCCGGTGCGCAACACCCAGTTGATCCAGCTTTCGGCGGAAGATGCCAACCCGGCGCTGGCTGCAGCCATCGCCAACACCGTGCCGGAGGTCTTCCGCGAGCAAAGCCAGGCACTGCAGGCCGAACGCTTTGTGGCGGCCAAGTCCAGCGTCGAGACGCAATTGAACCAGGTGCAGAATCAGCGCGCTCAGCTTCAGGAAGCCAGCGACCGCGCCGACCAGGCCGGGAACACGGCGGACTATCTGCGCTTGCAGAGCACCTTGCGCGAGCTGGAAGTTGTTGAGCTGAGCCTGACCAACAGCCTGGCGCAGGTCCGGCTGGAGGAGGCCAAATCCGCCCAGGGCCTGTTCACCATCGAGCCGGCGCAGACGCCGACCAGCCCGGTGCGCCCGCGGACGCTGCGCAACACCCTGATGGCCGCGCTGGTCGGTCTGCTGGGCGCGCTCGGGTTGATCCTGGCGCTTGAGTATTTGAACGATGTCGTGCGCAGCCCCGACGATATATCCGCCGATCTCGGGCTGGCAACCGTCGGTCTCGTACCGGAGGTGCCGGCCAATTCCGGCGAAGTCACCGTGTTGACACATAGCAGTTCCGGCGCCGCCGAAGCCTATCGCGTCCTGCGCACCAACCTACAGTTCGCTTCGGTAGACCGGCCGCTGCACACGCTGCTGATCACCAGCCCGTCGGCGGGCGAGGGCAAGACCCGCACCGCGGCCAACCTCGCGGCCGCCCTGGCCCAGGCCGGCAAACGGGTGATCCTGGTGGACGCCGACCTGCGCCGGCCGCGCCTGCATCGCGTCTTCGGTTTGCCCAACAACGCGGGCCTGACCAGCGCCATGCTCGACGGCGCGGAGGATTGGCGTACCCTCCTGGCGGAAACGCCGCTGCCCGAACTCCGGGTGCTCACGTCCGGGCCGGTGCCGCCTAACCCGGCGGAACTGGTGGGCTCGGCCCGTATGGCGGCGTTGCTGGGCGAGATGAGCGCCGAGGCCGACTATGTGATCCTGGACAGTGCGCCGGTGTTGGCCGTCTCTGACACGGCCATGCTTGCCACCCAGACCGACGGCGTGTTGCTGGTGCTGCAACTCGGCTCCTCCCGGCGCGGGGCGGCGGTGCAGGCCGTCGAGGCGCTCGATCGGGTGAACGCGCGGATCATCGGTGTGCTGCTCAACCGGGTGCCGGCGCGCGGGCGCGGCTACTATTATTACGGCTACTAC
>JBBQRS010000115.1:0-15205 GCA_038214535.1 Anaerolineae bacterium | reverse complement strand
GCCCTGATCCCAGATTTCCAGGCAGTGACGGATCTGCGCCTTCGTCGTGCCCGGTTCCAGCCCGAAGTAGGTGTAGGGGGCGTCCGCGCCGTAGTTGTTCAGTTGGCGAGGGAAATAGTAGGTCTCCGGCTTGGATTCCTGCCCGACGCGTCGCGCGTGCTCTTCCATTTGATGGATGTGATGCGGCAACGCGCCCTTGTTGTCGAAGAGCTTGGAGTACATCGGCCAGGCATGATACCGATCCCACAGGGCGTCGCCGAGCAATTCGGCCCCCAACTCGGTAATCATATCTCTGAACAGGGTCTTCGTCGGTTGCTCTTCATCGCCCCATACCACGTAACTCAACCCCTCATCTTCCGTGGTCTCCGGGCCGTTATCGGCCTTCGTCGTGGAGGAAAACCAGCGTTCGTCAATGCCGCCGCGATGCGCGCCGAAGGCATAGAGATCGTCGGGGTGCAGTTTGAGGCGCTTACCTGGGATGCAGAAGGACCGCGGCACCCAGGTCGGCGCGAGCCGCAGAATGCCTTCACCCTGCTCAAGTGCTTTGTTGGACATTTTACAGCTTCTTTCCCAGCATCAGCTTGGCGTTGTTCTCGCCGCCGTTGGCCGCGTACATCAGCGGCAATGGGCGATCCACGCCCTCGATGTAGGCGGGGCGCGCGGCCCAGTTCGCCTGCGACAGCACGGTGTTCAAATCCATCCAGTATTCCAGCCGCGCCGGGCTGAGACCCTGCACCATGTGGAAGTGATTGGCCGGCGGCAGATGCTTGTATTCCGACATCGTGGCGTATTTGGGCACGACGAAGGAATGCGGCCATTCGGCGGTGGTGGTCTGGCAGAACGCCGTCGCGATGGGGTCGGGGATCTCCGCGGTCGCGGCTTCGTCCCAGCTCATGCTGAACATCGCGCTCAGGTCGCTGTAGGTGAGGCGGCCGGCGATGCCTTCCAGCCCGCCCGGCGAGACGAAGTTCACCGAGTTGCCCATGCCGGGGAAGTAGCCGGTGTCGGCCTGCGGCATACTGACGCCCGCCATGATCTCCGCGACGCTCGCGCCCGGTTTCGCGGCCCAGTCGAACGAGGCGGAGCCGGAGTTGTCGCCGTCCACGAAGCCCTTCTGCGCCCACTGCGCGTCGGCAGGCAGCGTGTAGCCGATGCGGTCGGCCAGCGCCTTGATCTCCCATGGCTCCCACACCTTGCGGAAGTCCATGAAGAGTGGCGGCTGCCCGCCTGTCAGCGACGACATGAACAACATCGTCAGTAACCCCTGCGCGTCGGCCTCAGTGGCGAACGGGATGGGCGTCTTCGGCCCGTTGTGGTCGAACGACGAGTTGAAGAAGGACTCCATCGCATCGGCCACCGGCAAGGGGATGCCGCGCGGGTCGGAACCCCATTCGAGCTGGCTCATGAAGCCGCCGCCGACCGCGTTCAGGTCTTTGAGCAGGTCGCGCGTGATCAAGTAGAGCGCGAGGCTCTGGTTGAAGCGCGCCGAGTCGGCGTCGTCGCGGATTTCCAGCCGCTTGCCGATATGCCCGTCAATGAACGCGCGCATCGCCTTGAGTTCTTCGGCGTCGTAAGCCTTCTTGTTGAGCATGTCGGCCAACAGCTTCATGTCCAGCCGGGTGATCTCGATGCCGAACTGGCGGCGGGTCGAGATGACGTGCGCCAGCGCGGTCTCCATGCCCATCGAGTCGTGGCCGAACACCACCACGCGCCGCCCCTTCAGCGCCTGGGTGGTGAGGGCCGCTGCGGCCCAATCCACCAACGCCTGCGCCGTGCCTTCCGTCATCTGCGGGTCCAACCCGGTGTCGGGCCACGAACCCACGTTCAGGTGCGAGAGCTTGCCATATTGCATCACCGCGCCGTTGACGGCGTGCGCGAACACGACGCCCGGCTTGGGGCCGCTGTTGCCGCACGTGAAATTGATCGGCGTGTCTTTGGGGAACTGCTGGAGCAGCGAGATCACGCTCAACTGCGGGAAGGCCCAGGTATCAGGCGCGCACACCAGCACCTTGACGTTGGCATCCTGGAACTGCTTGGCGACTACATCGGCCTGCGCCTCGCCGTCCACGAGGATGGACGCGTAGACCACCTTCGCGGGCGAGCCGTCGGGGTTCTTGACGCGGTCAGCCAGCGTGTCGGCCACCATGCGGCAGATGTTGCGGCAGCGCTGGCGGCTTTCGGCGTCAATGCGCGGGTCGCCGGCCACGAACACGCCGATCGCCGGCGCGTTGCGCTGGAAGTTTTCGACGGTATCGGATAGTGCAATCGCATTTCCCATGATGAATCTCCTATGATTATTAAAGTAGGCTTCGCAATCGTTGGCGCGGTTTCTAACCACCGGTTAACCCAGATCGGGCAAGTCGTATTCTCCGAGTCGCAGCGGATATTTGCCCCACTCGCGGATCAGATTGACGACGTACTCATAATCCGCCCCGCTCACGTTGCTCGGCACCGAATGATCCGACTGGAAGATGAGCCCGCCGCCCTTGGCCGCGTTAAGCTTGGTCAGCGCCTCGTGCTTGATCAGGTCGCGGTCGCCGGTGGCCCAGGTCATCACGTCCATGTTACCACAAAAGCCGATGCGATGGCCGTATTGGCGACGTAGTTCCACGAAATCCAGCCCGGCCTTTGCCTCCAGCGGATTGTAGGCATCTACACCGATTTCGATGTAATCCTCGAAGATGCGCTTGACGTTGCCGCATCCGTGATAGATCACTGGCAGCCCGTTGGCGTGGGCCTCCGCGATCAGCGCCTGCAAACCGGGTTTATACCACTTGCGCCAGAATTTCGGGGAGAAGAAAAGGTCTTTTTTATACGCGACATCGCCCCAGATGATGATGCCGTCCAGCAGACCATCGGCGGCGGCGATTTGCGCCCTGAGGAGCTCCAGCGCGAACGCGTTGGCGCGTTCGATGAACCGGCCCATCTCTTCGGGATATAGCCCCACCCACAACAGCAGATTCTCCGGGCCGACGATGCGTTGCATGTACTCGTTTGCCTCGCATATACCCCCGTAGACCGGGAAATCGGGTCGCCGCTCCTTCACCGTCTCGATCCAGGCCGGTGTGTTGCGGGTGAAGCCGTCACCCACCCCGGCGAGCTGGTTGTCGCCGGCTGCGAAGTAGCGCCGCTCATCCCACGGATCTTCGAACTCGAACGCCGCGGTCTTCTCGATCGTGTCCGTATCGAAGCTGAGCCATTCTGGCATCGGGTCGGCGAATTTCTTGCGGATGACTGCCTCAAATCCCGTGCGGACGACGACCTCGTTCTCGTCTTCGCGCAAAACCTCGAACGGTCTGATGTGTGGGTCGAGGTTGGGCGCGGCGACGACCCAATCGAGATCATAGTACTCGTAGATATCGGCATCGGCCGGCAGCCCCAACTCCGCGCGCCAACGCTCCAAAAAGCTGCCCCAGAAAAAATCGCTGATTGGCACGCGGTCTGCCTCTTCGTGGCGCAGGGTCTTGTTCATGCGGTCGAGCTTGGCCAGGCAGTTCGCGCTTCTGGTCTCTGAGGTTGTTTCCGTCACGTACCTGGCTCCTATAGTGTGATCTGGATTTGATTACCCCGCGGCGTACGCATCCTCAGATGCGCACTCCGCGAGAGTCTCTTTTCAGCATAACAGTACAAAATCTGACAGCAAGTTCAAGGTTGCAGCACGACCTTGATCGAATGTTGGTTCTCGGCCACCAGATCGAAGCCGGCCTTGAACTCGGTCAACGGCAGGCGATGCGTGATGATTTGATCCATCGGCAGCAATCCCTGGGCCAGCATATCTATCGCGATGGGATAGCAGTAGGGGCTGAGGTGCGCGCCGTAGATGGTCAACTCCTTCTGGTCGCCGATGATGGTCCAATCGACCGTCGCGGGTTCGCGCAGCAGGCTGAACTGCACGTATCTGCCGAGCGGGCGCGCCATCTCGATACCCTGCACGACCGCGGCGGGGTGACCGGCGGCCTCGATGTACAGGTCGCAGCCGTAGCCGCCGGTCAGTTTCTTAACCTCGCTCATGACATCCACCTCGTCAATGTTGAAGGTCAGGTCTGCGCCGCAGGCGCGGGCCGCAGCCAGACGGCGCTCGATCCGATCGAGCACGATAACCAGCCGCGGATGTTTGAGGCGCGCGGCGGCCACCATGCCCAGCCCCAGTGCGCCGGCCCCCGCAATGACCACGACATCGCCAAACTCGATCTGGCCGCGTTGGACGGCGTGGATGGCGCAGGCCAGCGGCTCGATATACGCCGCATGTTCGGCAGGGATGGAGGGTGGCACGCGGTAGTTGATCGAATTGCGCGGCAGCAGCACGTACTCCGCCATCGCGCCGAACGCGTGCTGGCGAAACCCATACACGTCACCGTTGGGGCACATCCAGTAGTGGCCGCGCTTGCAGTACTCGCACTCCCAGCAGGGCACGATCTGCTCGGACACCGCGAGATCGCCGATCGCGAGGCCGTGCTTTTCACCGGCCCCTTCCCCCAGCGCGACTACCTCGCCGACGAACTCATGCCCCGCGATCACGGGCGGTTGGCAATAGCCTGCCCGTTCGGCGTCACCCCAGAAGAGCGGCGCGCCGTGATAGCACTTCAGGTCGCTGGCGCAGATCCCGGAGAATGCGACGCGCAATAGCACTTCGCCCGACCCCGGCAGGGGGGTCGGCCACGTCTCTACTTTGTAGTCATGCGGCCCCCGGCAGACGACGGCAGACATGGCTTCCGGCAAAGTTGCTAGGGTTTGATCTTTCATGTGACTTCTCCCTGACACACGTATACCTTTCAGCGCTTTCCCGACGGAGGCACATCTGAGGATGCGCACTAACCCGTGTGCGAAGTGCGCATCCTCAGATGTGCACTCCGCAGGTCAGGCGTCAACCCGCCAGGATACCTTCGACGGTCGTCTCGACGGCCGGGACTTCATTGGCGGACAGATACCCCGC
The DNA here is from genome assembly GCA_038214535.1 of Anaerolineae bacterium. GTDB lineage: Bacteria > Chloroflexota > Anaerolineae > CG2-30-64-16 > CG2-30-64-16 > JBBQRS01. The sequence goes on along the minus strand of JBBQRS010000115.1, from coordinate 10,272 downwards.
CACCAATTCGAATTGGATCGTTGCGCCTTCGTCCAGCGTGAGAATATTGCCCTTGGCTTTCTCCGCGTGATAGCCTTCCGGCTCGGCGGTTGCGGGTAACACGAGGCCGATTGCATCCTGGTCGCCGGGGCGCGAAATCCAGCGCACGCCCTTGTCTTGCTGCTCGGGGCGATGGGCAATGTAATCGGCGGACCCATCCGGGTGGACCTGCATCGAATGCGCCCAACCCTGCTCATCGGCCAGATACTTGAGAAACAGCACGACTTCGGGGTTGAACGGCAGCCCCGGACTCAACACGTTGTGGAGTTCGGGTTGGGCGACAAGCAACTGCAAGAACTCGGCGTAACCCTCGGGATAGGTCATATGCGTGGGGATATCGGTGCGCACGCGGACCATCCCGGGCGTGCATGGCGCGCTGTAGACCAACCGGCCATTGTCTACCGGGCGGAAGTTCACGTGCGTCATATACATCAGTTCCATCGGCTGCGTCCGCAGATTCTGAATTGTCATCCCGATAGAGAAAAGCGTGGACGCCGCGTAGAGTCGCACTTCGGGCAGGGCCATATAGTGCGCATTGAAGGCGACGATATGCTCGTAGCTGCCGCCCAGAGCCAGATAGGGCCCGCGCTCATCTTCGCCGGACAGAAGCCATGCCTGCTGATACGGCGCATTCGGCAGTTCGCCGTGCAGCGGATGCTTATCATTCGGGCCGGGTACGCCCATCGCCGTGACACCACAGTGCAGCATGAATGCGCCGTAGGTCTCCAAATATTCGCGGGTCGGGCGCGGCGCGGTGAACATGGACTTCATGGTGAGTTCCCGTCCGCCGAAGTTGGCGGACCAGATCTGCTGGCCTTGGAATGGCAGCAGGATGAGCTCGCCTTCCTCGTTGGCAATGCGGATGGCGGCGACGCCGCTGTTGTAGCGGAAGATGCTGGCCTTCAACGGGCCATGTTCAACAAGGGGTTTTTCGACCTCGGTGAATGCGGTAGGAGCCAGGTGAATGCGGGTTTCGACCATGTGATTTCTCTCCTGTGTCAAGGGATACGGATTTTCAAGTTACTGCGGCAACGCTGCCAGCCGGGCGAATAGGGGCTCGGTTGCCCGGTATGCGTCCAGAAACAGCGGATAGATGATGTCGTATTGCGCCTGCGTCGCCGGATCGGGCCGCTCGGCCTCTGTGGTTCGGACGAACGTGCGGGCAATGCTGTAATCGGGATAGAGACCCACGCCGACGCCCCCGGCGATGGCCGCGCCCAGCGAGGTCGCCTCGGAGACCAGTTGCGGCAGAAGCAGCGGCAAACCGTAGACATCGGCGATGATCTGCCGCCAGACGGGGCTGCGCGCCGCGCCGCCGATCAGCCGCATGGCGTTGATTTCGGTATCGAGACCGCGGAAGGCCACGAGGATCGAGCGCAGATTGAGCGCCACACCTTCCAGCACGGCGCGCGCCATTTCCGCGCGCCCGTGTGCCATCGTCAACCCCACGAACCCGCCGCGCGCGCTGGGGTTCCAGTAGGGGGTGCGTTCACCGATCAGGTGTGGCAGGAAAAGCAACCCGCGCGCTCCTGGCGGCGCGGTCGCGGCTGCTGTTGCAAGCTCATCGTAGATGCGCGCCGCGGATGCGTCGCCCGCGTCCTCCGGCGTCGCGCACCGCAACAGCCGTTCGAGCCAATCGAACGCGCCGCCGGCGCACTGGTTGGTACCGGTAGGGAAGTAATAGCGCGGATCCATGTGTACGTAGGTGAACGTCCGCATCTCCGGGTCAATCAGCGGCTTTTCGGCGGTCACGGCGATCCACGCCGACGAGCCGATGTAATTATATGCCTGGCCCGGGGCCACGCTGCCCGAACCGACCGTGGCGCACGCGCCGTCGCCGCCGCCGATCACCACCGGCGTCCCGGCCTGCAACCCGGTCAGCGCGGCCGCCTCCGGTGTCACGTGGCCGATGACCTGCGCCGAGGGGTAAGCGGGTGGCAGCTTGTCGGCATCCAGCCCGGCGGCCGCGATGAGGTCGGGGGCCCAGGAGCGCGTCTCCAGGTCGAACAGGTTGGTGCCGGAGGCGTCCGAATAATCGGTCGCATACTCCCCGCTGAACAGATAGGCGGCATAATCCTTAGGCTGCAAGAACACGCGCGCCTGCGCGTAAATCTCCGGCTGGTGGCGTTTGATCCACAGGATCTTCGGGCCGGTATACGAGGAACTGGGGCGGTGTCCCGTGCGCCGGTAGACCGTCTCATACCCGACGGCCCGCGCCAGCAGGTTGGCCTCCGCCGTGGCGCGCACGTCGGCCCACAGGATCGCCGAGCGCAACGGCTCGCCGTTCGCGTCCAGCGGCAACGCGGCCATCATCATCCCGCTGAAGCTCACCACCGCGATGTCGCCGGGCGCGACGCCCGTTTTGTCCAGCAACTCCCGCGTCCCGCCCAGCACGGCGCGTCGCCAGTCCGCGGGGTCATGTTCGGCCCAGCCGGAGTGGGGATAATCGGTCCGATACGGGTGATAGGCCGAAGCAACGGCGGCCCCCGTCTCGGCATCGAAAAGCGATACCTTGTTGCCGGTAGTGCCGAGGTCGTGCGCGAGGATGTAAGTACGGCCGGTCATGGCGCCTCATTGAGCTGGATGGCAAAGTAATACGATTCTAAATCGGACGGGAAGCTACGTCAAGCGGATTGCGGGTATTCTCCGCGTGGACGCGAGAAACCGGGTTTCTACCAGAAACCCGGTTTCTGATGCGTCGTGCTATTCCGCCAGCAGCAGGTACGGCTCTTCCACCAGGTGTTTGATGTTCTGCAGGAAGCGTGCGGCCGGCGCGCCGTCTACCACCCGGTGATCGAACACCAGGCTGAGCGTCATCATCTGGCGCAGCACCGGCGCGGCGGGGCTTTCCTCGCGATGGACCCACTTCGGGATGATGCGCCCCACGCCCAGGATCGCCGCTTCGGGCAGGTTGATGATCGGCGTGAAGCCTTCGATGTCGAACATGCCCAGGTTGGTCAGCGTGAACGTGCCGCCCGTGAGATCATCGGGCAGCGACTTTCCGGCGCGCGCCCGGCTCACCATCTCGCGGAACGCCGCGCCGAACTGGCGCAGCGTCTTCTGGTCCGCGTCGCGCACCACGGGCACCAGCAGCCCGCGCTCCGTATCCACGGCCATCCCAACGTTGACGTGGCCCAAGATCTCGATAGCATCTGCCGCGAGGCGGGCGTTCATGTAGGGATATTTTCGTAACGAGACGGCGACCATCTTGCCCAGCAGGTCGTTGTAGCCGGGTGCGAAGCCCCATTCCTCGGCCACCTTCGCCTTGAGCCGTTCGCGCATCGCCACGAACTCGGTTGCGTCCACCTCCATCAGCAGGGTCACGCGCGCCGTGGTGTGGACGCTCGTCCCCATCCGATCGGCGATGATGCCACGCACGCCCTTGAGCGGGATGCGCTCGATCACTTCCGCTTGCGGCAACGGCGCGGGCTTCGAGATGACAGGCGCGGGCGCGACGGGCGCAGGTGTGGCCGCGGGCGTCGGCGCGGCCGCAGGCTGCATGGCGTGCTCGACATCCTCTTTGGTGATCTTACCGCCCGGCCCGGTGCCGGTGAGCGCGCGCAGGTTCACGCCTGCCTCCGCGGCCAGTTTTTGCGCGATCGGGGTGGCTTTGGGGGCCGCCGCCAGATACGCCAGCACGTCCTTCTCGGTGACGCGCACTCCGCCGCCGCCGGTCGGCGTCACCTGGCGGATGTCCACGTGCTTCTCATCGGCCAGCCGCCGCGCCCTCGGCGATGCGAACGCCTTCTCACCCGTCTCTTCGCTCGTAGTGACGGCTTCAGCCGTCGTCTCCGCGGTATCCTTCGTAGTAGCGGCTTCAGCCGCCGTCTCCGCGGCAACCGACTCCTCGCCGAAGACGCCGGGGACGTACTTATCCTCCGGCTTGCCGATCACGGCGATCACCGTCAATACCGGGACGACCTCCCCGGCCTTGAACGGCCCGCGGTGCAGCGTGCCGCTGACCTCGGCTTCAACCATGAAGGTGGTCTTGTCCGTCTCGATCTCCAGCAGCTCCTGCCCCTTCTTGATCTGCGCCCCATCTTCGGCCACCCATTGCACGATGGTCACTTCTTCGACGGTCTGCCCGTACTTCGGGATGAAGACCTCTTCAGCCATCAGCTCACCACCTTTCGACAGGCCTCGACGATGCGGTTGACGTTCGGGATTGCCATGTCTTCGAGCACTTCGGCGCGCGGCACCGGTACGTTGGCGGCGGCCACGCGCACCATCGGCGCGTCCAGCCAGTCGAACGCGAGTTCGTTCACCTGCGCCATCACCTCGTTGATGAAGGACGTGTTCTCGTAGCCTTCGGTGACGCCCACCAGCCGGCCCGTCTTCTTGACCGACGCGACGATGGTGTCAATGTCCAGCGGCTTGAGCGAGCGCAGGTCCACCACTTCCACATCAATGCCCTCGTTCGCCAGGATTTCTGTGGCTTCCAGCGCGCGCAACACCATGCGCGAGTAGGTGACGATAGTGACATCCTTGCCCGCCCGTTTGATATCGGCCACGCCCAGCGGGATGATGTATTCCTCTTCCGGCACCGGGCCTTTGGTCCCGTAGAGCATCTTGTGCTCGATGAACATCACGGGGTTGTCGTCCTGGATGGCGGCCTTGAGCAGCCCCTTGGCGTCGTAGGGTGTGGATGGCATCACCACGTAGATGCCGGGGAAGTGCGTCCAGAGCGCTTCCAGGCTTTGCGAATGGTGCGCCGCGATGGCGCGCCCTGCGCCGCCCTCGGTGCGAATCACCATGGGGACGCTGGTCTTGCCGCCGAACATATAGCGGTTCTTCGCGCCCTGGTTCGCGATCTGATCCATCGCCAACGGGGTGAAGTCCACGTACATGATCTCCGCGATAGGGCGCATCCCCGCCATCGCCGCGCCGACCGCCGCGCCGCCGATGGTGGCCTCGGAGATCGGGGTGTCAATCACGCGCCATTCGCCAAACTCCTGGAACAGCCCGCGGGTCGCGCCATAGGCCCCACCGTACAGCCCCACGTCCTCACCCATGATGAAGACATTCGGGTCACGCTGCATCTCCTCGCGCGCCGCCTCAACCAGCGCTGCCGCGTAGGTGATCGTGCGCATCTCGGCGTCGTTCTTCACGCGTTCGCGCAGCTTTGCCTCCGCTTCCACGTCCGCCGCGGTGGTCTTGCTTGGCGCGTAAACGTCTTTTTCCAACTCGCTGGGGTCGGGCGGCGGCGACGCTTCGGCGTAGGCCATCGCCTCGGCCAACTTCTCCTCGACCGTCGCATCGAGCTGCTCGTACTGGGCGTCGTCCATCCAGCCCATCACGGCCATATCGGACTTCAACACCTCGATCGGGTCGCGGTCTTTCCACTCCGCCTCTTCCTCACGGGTGCGGTAGGCGCGATTGTCGGAGTGCGAATGTCCGTAATAGCGATAGGTCTTGGCCTCGATCAGGGTGGGGCCTTCACCCGCGCGCGCCCGATCTGCGGCGCGCGCCACGGCCTCGCGCACCACCAGCGCATCCATCCCATCCACGACTTCGCCCGGAATCCCGTAGGCGCAGGCCCGGTCGGCGATGTCGGGCAGCTTGGTGACGTTCGCCCACGGCACCGACATGCCATACATATTGTTCTCGGCCACGAAGATCACCGGCAGGTTGAACGCGCTCGCCATGTTCAGCGATTCGTGGAACGTGCCTTCGTTTGATGCGCCGTCGCCGAAGAAGCAGACCACCACGCGATCTGTGCCCCGTAACTTCTGGGCCAACGCCGCGCCGACCGCGACGGGGAGGTTGCCGCCCACGATGCCGGTCGCGCCCAGGTTGCCATGACCCACATCCGCGATGTGCATCGAGCCGCCCTTGCCCTTGCAATAGCCGCCCGACTTACCCATCACTTCCGCCATCATGCGGTTGTAATGCATCTGCTTTTCTTCGGGCGTCGTCGCGGCCGAATCGCCGTGCGCGTGCGCGTGGCCGTGGCCGCGGTGCGTGCTGGTGATCAGGTCATCGCTGCGCAATGCCGCGACCGCGCCGACGGCGACCGCTTCCTGCCCGGCGTATAGATGCGACGCGCCCTTCAACACGGCGCGCGTCAGCAGTTTGGAGATGTTGTCTTCGATGGCCCGAATCTCGCACACCTGGCGCAGATAATCGAGAACCTGCTCTCGGGTGAGCGCCTGTTCTTCGATCAGGGCCGAGACTTCTTCCGGTGTCAATGGCTTCACGGGATGCATGAATTGTCCTCCGAATGGTGATTATTATACCAGGCTGACTTCGACGCCCGTCGCGCGCGCGATCTGGACGAGATCGTCCGGCGCGCGTTCGTCGGTGATAACTTTGTGAATATCGCTCAACGCGGCAAAGGAGGCCACGCCGACGCGTCCCCATTTCGTGGCGTCCAGCACGGCGATGACCTCGCGACACATATCCAACAGTGGGCCTTTGACTTCGGCCTCCCCGGCGCTGACGTCCGTCAGGCCCTCGCGCACGCTGATGCCGTGCGCGCCGAAAAAGCCCTTCTGCACGTTGTACTTACGCAACATCCCCAGGCCGTCCGCGCCGAGCAGCGAGGCGGTTTCGCGGCGCAGCACGCCGCCCGGCAGCGCCACGGTAATGTCGGGCGCATCCAGCAATTCCTGCGCGACCGTCAGGCTGTTGGTGACAACGGTGAGGTAGCGGCAGCGTTTGAGATTCTGCGCGATCACCAGCGCCGTGCTGCTCGAATCGAGGACGATGGCGTCGCCGTCGGATACCATCGCGGCAGCGGCTTCACCGATCCGCTTCTTCTCGGCGACCTGCTGCTGGCGGCGCAAAGCCAGCGAGAGCACCTGCAACCCCGGCGCGGCCGGGATCGCACCACCATGGACGCGGAAGACCAGGTTGCCCTCGGCCAATGCCTGGAGGTCGGCGCGGATGGTAACTTCCGAGACGCCGAACTCCTCACTCAACGCCGTCACGGCCACGTGCCCGAGTTCGCCGGTGCGTTCGAGGATCAGTTGTCGCCGTTCAGCTACCGAAAAGGGTCTGTCCATTAAGCAACTCTAACTTTCGAGTCCTTACGAATCGCTTTCATTATACTTCGGACCGCGGGGCATGTCAACCCCCCGCGCCAGGATTTGCAAGCCGCAAGTTTGACATGAAACCCTCAAAGGACTATGCTTCAGAATGTTGCGTTCCTAAATATTCCGTGGTTATGAGGCATCATAGTGGCTGACTTTCTCGGCAATAACAAACGGCTGTTGATCTACGTCTTGCTTGCCAACTTCATGCTCTTTTTCGGCTTCCAGATCTGGCAGACGCTTTTCAACAACTACGCGGTGGAGGAGCTGGGCATCGGCCCGGCGGGCGTCGGTGTGGTGCAGGCCGTGCGCGAGATTCCCGGGTTGCTCGGCTTTCTGATGGCGTTCGTGGCTCTGGTGATCCCGGAAACGCGGATCATGGCCCTCGGTGTGATCGGGCTTGGGGCGGGCATCCTGCTCACCGGCGAAGCCACCGCGCTGCCTTTTCTGCTGGCGGCGACGCTGATCATGAGCTTCGGCTTTCACTTTTTCACCGCGGCCAGCAGTTCGGTCGTCCTGATGGCCGTTAAGCAGGCCGACGCGCCGCGTACCCTGGGTACGCTGGGCAGCATCGGCTCTCTGGCGGCGGTTGCCGGGACGTTGGTAGTGTTGTTCCTGGCCGGCCCGTTGGGCTATCGCACCTTGTGGATCGGGGTCGGCATCTTTGCGCTGATCGGCGGGGTGATCCTGCTGTTCACCGGCCCGAAGAGCGACGGGTTGCCGGTCAACCGGCGCATCATCGTACGCAAGCGCTACGGTCTCTATTATTCGCTGTCGTTCCTGATGGGCTGTCGCCGCCATATCTTTTCCACCTTCGCGATCTATCTGCTGGTGCGCGAATACGGCATCCCGGTGCAGACGACGGCGATGCTCTTCCTGGCGAACAGCGTCATCAACATCTTCACGCTGCAATGGACCGGCCGGCTGGTGGGGAAAGTGGGCGAGCGCATGGCGCTGAGCATTTCGTTCGGGTCGCTGATCTTCGTCTTCCTTGGCTATGCCTTCATCCCGATCCTGCCGGTGCTCTACGCGCTCTTCATCCTGGATAACGTGTTGTTCGGCTTCAACGTGGCCCTTTCCACCTATTTCCAGAAGATCGCCGTAGGGCCGGAGGAGATCACCAGCAATGTCTCCGTCGAGCAGGCCGTCAACCATATCGCGGCCGTGGTGATCCCGATCATCGGCGGCGTGGCCTGGGTAAAGTACGGCCCACAGGCGACATTCCTGTTTGGCGTGGTGGTCGTTTCCATATCGCTGGTCCTGGCGCAATTCATCCGGGTTGAACCCGAAGTCCCCGTGACGACGCCTGTCCCCGTCACCACGGGTTAACACGCGCTGCGCACGCCCTTCCGCGGCGACGCAGCGCAGGGGAGGGAAGTGATGAAACAGACACCCGACGATCCATCGGCGGAACGGGCTGTGCGCCTGCCCCTTGCCGGTGATGTGCAGTTGGCGCGCGTGATCGGCTCGCTGGTGCGGCCCGGCGAACTCTACGAGCCGTTGGCGGATGACTCTGTGCTTTGTTATGCCTGCGCCCATCGTTGCACCATCAAGCCGGGGGCACGCGGCATCTGCCAGGTGCGCTACAACGTAGATGGCGTGCTCCAGGTTCCCTGGGGCTACGTCACCGGCCTTGCGTGCGACCCGACTGAAAAAAAGCCCTTCAACCACATCTACCCCGGCTCCGACACGCTCACATTCGGCATGTTGGGCTGTGACCTGCACTGCGCCTACTGCCAGAACTGGGACATCTCGCAGGCGCTGCGCGACGCCGACGCCGGCCAGCGCCCGAACGCGATCACCCCGGAACATCTGATCGCGGCGGCGCAACGCTGCGGGGCGCGCTGCATCGCCAGCTCCTACAACGAGCCGCTGATCACCTCTGAGTGGGCGATGGACGTGTTCCGGCTGGGGAAGGACGCCGGGTTCACCTGCATGTACGTCTCCAACGGCAACGCGACCCGTGAAGTGTTGGAGTACATCCGGCCTTACACAGACGGTTATAAAATTGACCTCAAGACGATGAGCGACAAGAGCTACCGGCAGCTCGGCGCGGTGCTCGATCACATCCTCGACGGCATCCGCATGGTGCACGAGCTGGGGTTCTGGGAGGAGATCGTCACGCTGCTGGTGCCGGGGTTTAACGATTCGGAAGACGAACTACGTGAAGCGGCGCGCTTCATCAAATCGGTTTCGCCCGACATCCCGTGGCACATCACCGCGTTCCACCAGGACTATCGGATGCAGGATGCGGAGAACACCGACGTGGGCCAACTGATGCGCGCCGCGGAGATCGGCTACGAAGAGGGTTTGCACTTCGTCTACGCGGGCAACCGGCCGGGCCAGGTGGGGCGCTACGAGCACACCTATTGCCCCACCTGCGGCTTCACGCTGATCGAGCGGACGGGTTACATCGTGCTGGCGTACCGGCTGACCGGGGAAGGCAACTGCCCGAACTGTGGGACGCACATCCCCGGCATCTGGCCGGCCTCGCCCGCCGAGGTGCGCCTGGGTCGCCCCGCCGACCTCTGGCTGCGCCGCCCCCGCGCCGCGTGGTGAGCCGGCGCGCAAGATCGCTCTCCTTTGTAGCCTGACCGGCCACTTTGTAGTGACGGCTTAAGCCGTTGTGGGCAGCACAACGGCTGAAGCCGTCACTACAAAGGGAAAAACGTTATCCTCGCAACTGCCCCTGGATGCCCCCGCGCGCCTGGGTCGAGGCGCGGCCACAGGCATTGCCCAGCGCCGCACACTCCGCGAGCGGTAGCCCGCGCAACCAGCCTGTCACGAATCCGGCATCGAAGCTGTCGCCCGCGCCGATTGTGTCCTTAAGGCTCTCCACGGGCGCGACGGGGACATTAAGCTGCGCGCCGTTTGCGCTGACCAGCGCGCCCTGCTCGCCGCGCTTCACAGCGACGATCAAATCGGGCCGCCCCCAACTATGCAACACGTCGAGCGCCGCGGCCAGGTCGGTTTGCCGGGTGAGCGCCAGCGCCTCGTTCTCGTTTGGGAAGAAGAGATCGGTCAGCGCGATGGCCTCGTGCAGGCCGCCGTTCCACGTCTCCGCGGGGTCCCAGTTGGTGTCCAGCGAGATCGTCAATCCCAGCGCGCGGGCGCGCGCCAGAATCTCCGGGATGGCAGGCAGTAAGTTGGTCTGAAGATAATAACTGCAATAGTGCAGGTGGCGGCCCCGGCGCAGGAAGTC